>CACYCZ010000015.1 GCA_902773055.1 uncultured Bacteroidales bacterium | reverse complement strand
GGTAAGATAAGTCACTGCCCACCGCACAGGCGGTAAGCAAGCGATAACTTCAAAGGAGCGCTCCCGTAACAAACGGGGGCGCTCCTTCCTTTTCTCATATCCGCCTATAACCTACAAAAAAGATGCTGCCCTGCCGGCAGCATCTTCTCCAGAGAGCAACAAGGCTCCTTAATTTTATTTTATCTCCTCTATACGCGTGCGCTGTTTCTTGATTTTTTCGTTCGCACACTGCTGCATAATCTGACGGCACCGTTGGCGTTTCAATGAAACATAGGTATAGCGTTCACGCACGTCAATACGCCCTATTTCATCAGCCCTGGCACCACCCTGCTTGCACAGAAACCCTACTACATCCCCACGGCTTATCCTGTCACGCTTACCCTTCCCGATATAGACAGTTGTCCATTGCGGGCGCTGAGGTGCCGGGAAGGGAGGTCTGAGCGAGTAGTCTTCAAAGGCTATCTGGGGATAACCGGGCACCTGCTCGTCAGGTCCCAAGATAAGGAAAGCATCCCCTTCATCTTCCCACCGTCCCGTACGGCCGCAACGGTGCATATAATCTTCCTGCCGGAGAGGGAGATGATAGTGCACTACATGGCGAAGCATACGCATATCCAGTCCGCGCGCACTCAGGTCAGTTGACACGAGGACATTGGCCGCTCCCCCCATAAAGATATACAGGGACTTTTCCCTTTCGTCCTGCTCTAGTCCGCCATGGAAAAGCGCACATGTAAATCCTTGTTCCTTCAGGAACGCACCGACCCTCTCCACCGCTTCGCGGTAATTGACAAAGACGACAGCGGGCTCGCCGTTGAATGTCCTGAGCAGCTGAGCCAGCGTTTCCAACTTGTCCTTAATAGGTGAAGCCACGATATAATGGCGTATTGATGCCGGCAAGGCTGCAGCCTGGTTTTCCAAATAGTTGAGCACAACCGGGCTCCGGCGCTCAAACGGTGGGAAGCGACGGATATCTTCAGCATCAGTGGCAGAAACCAGGATATTGTCTGTGACTGCGGTCAGCCGTCCGACGATATCATACAGCTCATCCTGAAATTTGAGTTCCAGCATTTTGTCAAATTCATCCACGACAAGACAGGACAGACAGGCAACCGAAAAATTACCTTTTTCCAAATGGTCCAGGATGCGTCCCGGTGTGCCGATGATAACCTGCGGGGAGGATGCCTTTATCTGGCGGTGTTCGTCCATTGCCGGCCGGCCACCATACACACACGAGACCCTGACCGGTGCATTCATGGCCCGCAATACATTGTAGGTCTGTATGGCCAGTTCGCGCGTCGGCGACAGAATCATGGCCTGGACCATATCGTCCTGCGTGTTGATGCGCTTTGCCAGCGGCAGAAGAAAGGACAGGGTCTTGCCTGTCCCCGTAGGAGCCAGCAAGACAACATTGCTGTTGCTGCAGATTGTTTCGACAGCATTGGCCTGCATGGTACTGAGTGCAGATATACCCAAGGGACTTAACAAATCAGAAAAATTCATCGACTGAAAATAAACAAAAAAGGCGAAACACGATGCTTCGCCTTCAATATGGAATCAAAAACGGTATTTAATCAGAGTCTTTATAGCCACCCATCCGTCACGGGCACGAATCTTCTTCCCTTGTTCGATGCTGCGGGGATAATAGTGGATAGGCACTTCCTGTATCTTATAGCCTTTGCGGGCCACTTTGGCTGTCACTTCGGGACAGAAGTCAAATCCGTTGCACTCCAGTGTAATGGACTTGAGCAAGGATGTCCTGAACATCTTATAGCAGGTAGCTTCATCCGTAATATTCAAGCCATACAGCAGATTGGCCGTGAAGGCCAGCAGTCGGTTGCCAAACAAGAATGCCTTTGACGAGGCCCGCTTCTCTGCATGAAGGAATCGGGAGCCGTACAACACATCCAGTTGTTCATCCACCATTTTCCTGATCATCATGACGAAGTCATTAGGGTCGAGTTCTTCATCGCCGTCCTGTATGACGATATAGTCGCCGGTACAATACTGCAGAGCCGTACGTATGCCGGCTCCCTTGCCCTGATTAACCTCATGGCGGACCAGCCTGATTGCCTTGTCGGCATGACGTTCTATAAACTCCCTTACCCTTGCAGAGGTCTGATCCCCGGAGCCGTCATCGACCACGATGAGTTCAGTTGTCATATCATAAGGCAACACCACGTTGCACACCTTATCCATGATTGCCTGGATATGGTCTGCCTCGTTATATGCCGGCATGATAACTGATAATTTCCCGCTCATTGTATGTTTACGAATACCTGTCGGTGCAAAGATAACATTTTTATTGCATTACAAGAATTATTCTGCCTTATTTTAGCCCTATCGGGGTGTTTTTCCTTGAAAAAGGCATCTTTCCCGGCCTCTTCGGGCCACTGCTGTCGGTATCATGACGCACCCCGGCAAGCAGGCCGGAGCATCCCCCTCTACGGCCAGGACACCTTGAATGTGTTACGGCGATAGGTTATCAGCGCATGCACCCCTTTGCTGCCGTCGGGCAAGGTGCCCCGCCAGAAATCAATGCCTTCGGGTTCGTCAAAATAGGCTGAGAGGTCCACTATCTTTTCCACCCTGAATGTCTTGATGTCAAAAATGACCAGCCTTCGCAAGCCTTCCCAATTGAAGCGTTTGGTGGTCTTGTTACCGGCAGTGATATACATTTTCCCCTTGTATATTTCCTTGTCCTGCGTGCCCAATATCATCGGGATTTCCGTTCGGCGCAGGATATCCTGTTCCTTGAAAGTGACATTGCCTGCATCAGGCTTGGGCAGCCTGAACTCCATTATGACAATGGCCGAAGAGTTGATATCATTATCCTTGCCGTCTTCCTTATATACATGCAGGTATAGTTTTCGGGCATCGGCATCCACTATCCAGTCTGCATAGCCGGCTCCCGACACCGCCTGAGGCATATCGTAAGAAAAAGTCTGCACCAGGCGGGTATGCCACCGGCGCATTGCCCTGTCATATCCTATCTGCTCCACAAAGCATCGGCGCTGCCCCGACCACTCGGTGGTATACAGATAATTATGTCCGCCCGCCTGCACCAGATTGGCCACGTTGCAATGGGGCCTCTTTGCTGCCGATGCCAGATCAAATTCAGTGGAATCGGATGCAGAAAACAACGGATAAGCCTTGGCATGTCCGTCATTGCTGAGGCAGACCATATGTCCGTCGCAGATAAACGATGCCTGCTTGCACACTGGTCCGAACACATAGGTGAAATCACTGGCTTTCACGACAGGCACGTCATCGGCTGCCACTGCTGCCGGCATGCCCCATACTGCGACAGCGGCCAGCAACATTATCCTACTGAAGATTTTCTTACAACTGTTCATATCAACTATTTCATTATCATTACTTCTTTCCACCCTCCTTTTGTGCAGCCCCCTCCTATATATCCTGCAGGAGGCCGCCGTTGCGGAAGTCGCTCCACTCGGGTGCTTCGGGCAGCGGTGCCCTGACATCGACAGGCAGATGGGAAACAGGATGTTCAAATGCCACACGCCATGCGTGCAGCGAGATACTGCCGTCGGGATTGCTGCGGCGCGCCCCGTACTTCAGGTCACCCTTGATGGGGCATCCCATTTTGGCCAGCTGGCAACGTATCTGGTGATGGCGTCCAGTCAGCAGGCGTACGGCGAGCAGATAGTAATTCTCCGACTTGCCCACCAGCCTGTAGAGCAGGCGGGCCTCCTTGGCCGACGGTTTCTCCCTGTCGTAGGCATACGACTTGTTTTGCTTCTCGTTGCGCACTATCCAATGGCGCAGTTCGCCTTCGTCCTGCGGCGGGCGCTGGTGCACCAATGCCAGATAGGTCTTCCTGACGGCACCGTCGCGAAACATCGTATTCATGCGGGCGAGTGCCTTGCCAGTGCGTGCAAACACCACCACACCGCTCACCGGACGGTCCAGCCGATGGGTCACGCCCAGAAAGACCTCTCCGGGTTTGGCATATTTCTCCTTGACATAGGCCTTCACGGCATCGCTCAGCGGAGCATCGCCGGTCTTGTCACCTTGTACGATCTCGCCCGCGGCCTTGTCTACAATGATGAGATGGTTATCTTCGTAGAGTACTTTCATGAACACCCCTTTTTAGCAATCAGGGCAGAAAGCCTTGCCGCATTCTGCCCTGAAAGAAACCTATTCTGCCACTACATGTTCATGCCGCCGTCAAGCTGGATAACCTGACCGCTGACATAGCTTGACAAATCGGATGCCAGATAGAGAGCCGTGTTGGCCACGTCCTCCACCTGACCGCCCCGACGCAGTGGAATCTTCTTCATCCAGTCGGCTCTCACGGCCTCAGGCAGTGCTGCCGTCATGGCTGTCTCAATGAAACCGGGAGCTATCGCATTGGCGCGTATTCCCTTAGGTCCCATTTCCTGGGCTATCGACTTGGCCAGGGCTATCAGTCCTGCCTTTGATGCGGCATAGTTGGCCTGTCCGGCATTGCCGTGCACGCCGACAACCGATGCCATATTGATAATGGAACCGCCCTTCTGGCGCATCATGACCGGCAGGGTGGCGTGGATAAAATTGAATGCCGACTTCAAGTTGACAGCAATCACGGCATCCCATTGTGCCTCGGTCATGCGGAGCATCAGACCATCTTTGGTAATACCGGCATTGTTCACCAGTATATCTATTCCGCCGAACTCCTCCTTTATCTTGGCAACCACTTCCTCAGTCTGCGCAAAATCGGCAGCATTGCTGGCATAGCCGATACATTTCACGCCTTTGGCAGCTATTTCGGCCTCAGTGGCTTTTCCGTTTTCATCTATCACCAAGTCAGTAAAGGCTATATCAGCGCCTTCTTCAGCAAATTTCAAGGCAATGGCTTTGCCAATGCCGCGAGCAGCACCGGTAACCAGTGCAGTCTTTCCTTGTAAAAGTCCCATTCTAAAATTATTCTTTTATTAAAGTGTTAGTATACATTTCTGTTAATGCCCAGACAGCGCCTCACCATGTTCATAACGATAGGCCGGCTTTCTTCCACACTGATACCGTTTCCCAGACGCCCGTATATATAAGGCACTTCAAGGCCTTTCAGGCAGTAGTGTATGATGTCGGCTGTAAGATGAATGTTTTCCAGACAGAGGCGCCCCTTTTCGCACCCCTCCTGCAAGACACGCCTGAAGATCTCTATCTCGTCCTGGTCAAAAGCCTTGCGCACGCGCTCTACCATCCATATATTGCGGAAGAACTCGGCACGCAGGTTGCCATTGCGCATCACGGCCTCCTTTATCATGCTCAGGTGGGTAAATACCAGCATGACAATTTTCTGCTCGGAGTCCATGTCACGCGAGGCCATCTCATCCATTTTCTCCGAGATGCGCTCCACCTCGGTCTCTATCACGGCATAGTATATCTCTTCCTTGTTCTTGAAATAGGTATACAGCGTCCGCCGGCCTTTCTTGGAAGCCACGGCTATATCGTTCATCGTCGTGCCGTCAAGACCCTTCTGGGCAAACAACTGGCGGGCAACATCAACAAACAGGCCTCTGGTTTTCTTTATCGACATGATGCAATTCTTCTTGTGAGCGTATCAGCACACATTTCTTAGTGTGTGCAAATTTACATCTATTATCCCAATTCATGCCCTTTTTTTACCCGAAAACTTCAACAACGAAGACTTTTTTTGCGATTATCTCATTTTTTCTGCCCAAGACATCTCCTGATTCAAAAAAAATTCATACCTTTGCACCCGCAAACAATCAAAAAACATCGCGGAGTAGAGCAGTGGTAGCTCGTCAGGCTCATAACCTGGAGGTCGCTGGTTCGATCCCAGCCTCCGCCACCAAAAACAGCAGAAAGGAGAGAACCTCGCAGGGTTCTCTCCTTTCTGCCTTTCTGCACCGGCAAGCCGCCGTGCTGCCTGCTCAGCGGGATATATAGAAATAAACGGTGTCGCTGTTTGTGGCTCCAATATAATTCACGGCATAGGCTACGGCATAATAGCGCCCTGCCCCAACGGCTGTCACCGTATCCATGAAATCAACATCCGGTTCAAGCGTCACGGTATGGTGAAGCGTATCGTTTCCCCAATAGAAACCACACTTTGTCAGCGAGCTGTTGTGGGATTCTCCTACATGACCCTTCAGGATACAAGAATCGCCCATCTCTACGGCCACAGCCGTCACCCCCGCAGGAGCCAGGGGACGTTCGCCGGAGCGGTCTTCGCCCGAACAGGCATTCAGTACAAGAGCCGCGGCAAGAAAGCCGAGTTTTGTCATTTTCTTCATCTTTGCCATATAAGCATATACACCCTGCAAAGATAGCATAAATAAATGGGATAAGGATATTTCCTCCGCCCGATTCTCCTGCCGGCACTTTCTTCCAGCATAGCCCTTCAAACCATCCTCACACTGCGACATTGGCTTTCTCCCCGTTGCCCCTGACTTTCCACATAGCAAAAAGACTCTTAAAAAATTAACCATTATTAACATTTTGCCGGCAGATTGATTCTGCCTCACGCGCCCCCTCCAGAAGGGACTGTAGCGGGGGTAAATCTGGCAGGCCTACAAGTTTTTACTGGCAGGCCTGCGCGTTGAAACCAGCAGGCCTGCCAGTGAAAACTGTGAGGCCTGAGAATTTCTCCAGAGTAACTCCGCAGCTTTTCTGAGCAGGAAAATTGTAAAAAAAAGTTAAAAAATACGCGCCGGGTAAAAAAAATCATATTAGAAAACATTCTGTAAACAAAAAATAAATAAATTTGCGGAAACCAATCCCACTGACTATAACCTTTTAACACAACAAATTATGAGAACAATCTTGTTTCCATCTTTTGCTATGATACCGTCACAGATAAAGAAAAACCTGCTTTTCATCTTAGCAGTCTGGGGTGGCATCACTCTGTGCCATGCGAGACAAGTTGGTTACTGGTATAGCAACGTCTATTACATAGGAAACAATCAAGAATTGAATGCCAAGGTAAGCAGTGTAAATCCCGAATCGGCAAATATAACGCTTCTCAACACAGCATCTTTCTTTTCAATGGAGTTACCCGTAGTATCAGTCCTGTCAAAGGCTTGCCAGAACATGCTGAAACTGAAAACAATGGACATGAGGCCGATAAAGCAATTGGCGGCTATCGGAGAAAAGGCTTTTTATGGTTGTTACAACCTGGATTCCGTATTCCTTCCAGAGGCGAGCGACGATGTAGAAGACCACCTTACAGAAATAACACGATTCTGTTTTCTTGACTGCTGGTCGCTGAAGTATGTCAATCTGCCCGTCAAACTGAAAATAATCGGCGAGAGGGCATTCCGCAGGTGTAAAAGCCTGCAACACATAGACATCCCCTATACCGTAGAAGAAGTACGGATATACGCCTTTGCAGATTGTGAGAGCCTGGAGTCAATCGTCTTGTCCACAGGGATAAACTATGTAGGAGGGGGAGCGTTTCAAAACTGCGTCAAACTGCAAACGGCTGAGTTCCATAACAGGTATCCTATCAGCATCAGGGCATGCACCTTTGAAAACTGCGTAAACCTGAAAAAGGTCTGTTTCAACAAAGACAACATCGTCCGCATTGATTCCTTCGCCTTCAAAGGATGCAGCAGCCTGAAGACTTTCACCATTTCACCGATGCTTACCCAGGGCATCGGCACATCGGCCTTTGAGGGCTGTACGTCGCTCGACTCCGTGACGACGCTGGCGGAGGTACCGCCCACACTGGGCAAAGACGCCTTCAAGGACATCTCGCCGACATGCGTGCTCACGGTGCCCTACGGCACGAAAGCAGCCTACATAGCCGCCGGATGGACAGAAGACATCTTCAAGGGAGGCATCAGGGAAGTG
>CACYCZ010000014.1 GCA_902773055.1 uncultured Bacteroidales bacterium | reverse complement strand
GAGCTACAGTTTGCCAGTGAAGTAACTGGCATCGAAAACGTGTTGTCCAACCGAACCAATGCTTCATCTGTCCGTTATAACCTCAGTGGCCAGCGTATCAAGAAAGGCTATAAAGGCATAGTGATAGAGAACGGTCACAAGGTGCTTGTGAAGTAATGATGAGCATGTCCCGCTCGACCTTGTCGCTTGCCATAGAAGACTCATTGGGCAAGCTGCCTCAATAAGGCTTGATGCTGCAAATTATAGCGCAAAAGAAGAGAATGTTTTCAAATAATTGAAACTTTCTCTTTTTTGTTGTGGGGCTCTGCATTTTGCCATACATTTGCTAACTTTACATCAGATATCGTTAACAATATATAGTATGAATGCCACTACGCAATTTGTTGCACTGTATAATTCTCCTGTAGGCAAGATATATTATTCTTATACCGACAAGAGTTTGACAGGATTATGGTTTAAAGACCAAAAATATTCACCAATCATCCCAGATATACCTGAACACAGATTAATGTATTTCAAGACTTATATTTCCGAACTCACGAAATACTGGTTAGATATCTATTTTCAGGGAGTAATTCCAAATTTTGTCCCCCAAATGACACTGTCTGGCACACCTTTCAGAATGAAAGTGTGGCAAAAACTTGCCCAAATTCCATATGGGCAGGTCAGGACATATGGACAGATCGCAGAAGAAACAGCAGCAGAAACACAGAGCAAACGTGTCTCAGCCCGGGCTGTAGGTGCAGCCGTCGGCCATAATCCGATTTCTATTATCATCCCTTGTCACAGGGTCATCGGAGCCTCAGGAAAAATGACAGGTTATGCCGGTGGTATAGACAAGAAAATAAAACTCTTAAAAATAGAAGGTTTGTCTTCGAAGTTACATATATGAAACAATATCAGGATTTGTTTTTTGATTTTGATGATACACTGTGTGACACCCATCATAATGCAGAAGAAGCGCTAAAAGAAGTGTTCGGGTATTTTCACTTTGAAAACTATTATGCGCAGTATCAAAGTTTTCATGACACATATTGGAAAAACAATATTTATCTGTGGGAACGTTATGCACGGCAGGAGATTACATTTAGGGAACTGACAATTGAGCGCTTTAAGGTGCCACTGCAGGAAGTTTTTCAGGACAGGGGGCCCGATGACGAATTCTGTATGGAGATAAATTCCAAGTTCCTGGAACTATGCGCACAAAAGACAGGCGTAGTCGATGGCGCACACGAGTTGATAAATTACCTGAAATCAAAGAATTACAGGTTGCACCTATGCAGTAACGGTCCCCATGACATACAATACAGGAAACTGGAATCAACAGGATTTATCAACGATTTTGAAACAATCAACTTGAGCGAGGACATTGGTGCCAATAAACCTTCAATATTGTTTTTCAGATATGCCTTAGAAAAGACCGGTGCACTGCCTGAATATACATTGATGATCGGCGACAATTACGATACAGATATTGAAGGAGGCATGAAAGCAGGTTTAGACACATTGCTTTTTGACCCTCAAAATCAATATGAGAACCTGTCGGTCAAACCGACTTTTACCGTAAACTCACTCAAAGAAATTACAAAAATATTATGAAACAGCAACGTGATTTTCAAATGGATGTCCTGCGTGTGTTAGCCTGCTTCTTGGTTATATGGCAACATGCAAGTGAGAATTATTATATAAGTCCAGAAGGACTGCCTGTAAAGGCTATGTCAACTTATATTATCGGCTATATCACAAGTTTAGACAGATGCTGTGTTGCTTTATTCGTGCTCATTTCTGGTTATTTCCTGCTGCCCGTAACAATGCCGACAACTCAGTTTTTCAAGCGCCGTATGGCACGTATTATTGGCCCGTTTGTGACATGGGGAATAATCTATGCCGTCTATTTCATTTTCAGCAGAGGAGACTCATTATCACAATGCCTGATAAATATTGCTCATATCCCCGTCAATTATGGCACTGAACTCGGCCACATGTGGTATGTCTATATGCTGATCGGTTTATATTTGCTTGCACCGATAATTTCACCATGGTTGCAGACAACCGGTAAACGAGAACTGGAATTTTTTCTTGCCCTGTGGTTTGTTGCATCATCCTTACCATATATTCATTTAATCTTTCCAGAGATATGGGGGGAATGTTTTTGGAATCCAACACCAATGCTCTATTATTTCACTGGATTTAGCGGTTATTTCATATTAGGGTTTTACTTTCGGAAATATGGCGTTCTGTCACGTTCACTTTCTGTTGTTTTCATTCTGGCCGGCTATCTTATTACGGCTTTAGTCTACAATTCCCGTATTGAAACAGCCGAAACGATTGCATCACTGGAATTGAGTTGGGGAGAATGTAATTCTAACGTCATCATAATGGCAATGGGTATATTCAGTATCATCAAGTCCTCCAAATGGTCTGATGAGAATTTCTCAAAAAAAATTATCTCAGATTTCGCATCAAGAGGCTACGGAATATATCTCGCCCACGTATTGATCCTAATGGAAATATCTAAAATTATAGTTGGCAAGTATGACTCGGTATTGATAGAAATACCCCTGATTTCGGTTATTACTTTCTTTACGACGTATATTATGATTAGACTTTTATCGTATCTGCCGAAAGCCAAATATTGGATTGGTTAACACCGCCATGGGAGTTCGGATTAAAAGGGCTCTCTTAAATCTATACATCTTTTTTATTTTCTGTACATAATCTATACGACGAAAATCTTAAATTTGCATAAACTTTATTTCGAACCAATAATTTACTACAATTATGACACGCGTAATTTTTATTGCTTGCTCAATCTTCCTTTTTTGCCATTCTGCAAAGGCACAGGATATCACCCTCCCTACTCCGAATTTAAAGGAGCATTCACTTTCTGTTGTTCAGGCTTTGCAGACGCGACACTCCGTAAGAAACTTTGATAGCAACAAGGATTTGAGTTTGCAACAAATAAGCAATTTATGCTGGGCTGCCGTTGGAATATCACGAGAGGACGGACGTCTGACTTCTCCAACAGCGATGAATCGTCAGGAAATCCGGTTATATATTTTTATGGAAAAAGGTGTCTACGAATATCAGGCAAAAGAACACAAACTGATTGAAAAAAGCAAAGGAGATTACCGCAGACTGCTCGCAAGTGCCGGAGGTAAGGCTCCAAATGGTAACCGCAACTTCAAACAGGATTTCGTATTGGATGCCCCAGTTTCACTACTGATGGTTATTGACTTTGAAAAATTTGGCAGAAAAGATGAAAAAGCTGTGCAGATGGGATGTGTTGACGCTGGAAATGTGTCAGAAAATATAAATATATACTGTCAAGCTGTTGGTTTGGCAACTGTACCTCGTGCCACACATGATTCTGAAGCAATTCGTACTCTCTTAGGGTTAGGAACACAGTGTTTGCCCATAATGAACAACCCTATTGGCTACGAAAAAAGACAATGATCGATACCTGCTCCAAAAATGAAATTTAATAACCTAAACAGTTCAGAGATATCTTTTCCACAAGATGCCTTGATTCACTTTGAGGAATCAACGCATACCTACACGATTGACGGCTTGGGATCAGCTATACCAGTCAGCACGGTTATCAGTAAGTTCTTTATGCCATTTGATGCAGAGTATTGGAGTCTGAAAAAATGTTCCGGAAATTTGGAACAGGCAGAAGAACTCCGGGAAACATGGAAAGCAAAAGGAGAACTCGCATCACAAGCCGGCACCCATCTACATAAACAAATTGAGATTTTTCTGAATACGGGGAAAGAAGCAGAATTAACTTGTCAGATACATTATGATGGCAAATATATCCATTTGCACAAAAACGTAGATATTTCTCAAGAATGGAAATATTTCAAAAACTTTCACAACAAGATTTCCTATACACCGTTTCGGACAGAATGGTGTATTTTTGATATTGACACACATATGGCTGGCACTGTTGATTTAATATGCTCCTGCCAAGATGGAACGTATGAAATGTTTGACTGGAAACGAAGCAATAATATTAATCCTGACGAACTAAACAAATGGAGTGCAGGTATTAATGGACTGGAACATATAACAGATACGGCATATTCCCACTACTGCCTTCAACAAAATTTATATCGCTATATGTTGGAGAAAAACTATGCAATCCATGTCAGCAAGATGCATCTCGTAGTGCTTCATCCGCAGAAATCTGACTACGAAGTTATACACATTAAACGTATGGATGGTGAAGTAGGCATCATCGTAAATTATCTCAAACAAACTGTTCGTCAATAAATTGTTTTATAAATTGAGTTATTTTACATTTCAAATAATGGTACGAAGTTTTTATTTGTTTTTCTTTATATGTTTCAGTCTTACTTGTAACAGCCAAACACTGAAAATAATGTCATACAACGTCAGACACTGTTCAGGAAGTGATGATGTCGTAGATGAAGTGAAAGTTGCAACTGTAATATCTGCTAACAACCCTGATGTCATTGCCATACAGGAATTAGACAGCTGCAATGCTCGCAGTAGCCAATATCAGGCCGGGGAATTAGGAAAGCTGACGCAAATGAATGCAACGTACGGACGTACGATTCCATTCAGGGGCGGTTCTTATGGCATCGGTATACTGAGCAAAGAAAAACCAATACATGTAAAACGCATACCACTTCCTGGTGTTGAAGCACGGTTGCTACTTGTTTGCGAGTTTGATGAGTATATTTTTGCTTGCACTCACTTGTGTTATCAAAATCAAACAAACAGGGTTTCCTCAATGGAAATAATTCTACAAGAGGCACAAAACTATAGCAAACCATTTTTCATTGCCGGTGATTTCAATACACAGCCTACAACATCAGAAATGCAGACATTCAAGAATAATTTTACAATTCTGTCGGATGTCACACAAAATACATATCCCGCTTCTGAACCGAAGTCATGTATCGACTATATCGCAGTATATACAGGGAATCTTGGGAACAACGGTTTGCAAACATTGGCCAAAGGTGTTATTAATGAGCCCGATGTTTCCGACCATCGTCCCATATATGCGACCTTGACATGGCCATTGGTTAAGCATATTGATTTGCATGTTGAAACCGTCTGCGTCATGAGCTCGCGCAACAAGAATCTGCCCTCAGGCTTCCCTGCGAGAATAAATTCAGCCTACCCTTCTGCCTATCAGGGAACTGCAGTCTATGGCTGTATTTACACGAATGACTGCAATGCCCGTAAATTATTAGCCTATCCCATTAAAAATAGTGCTGATACAATACTGCTGTCTTATGCAGTTGGTACAAATTCGTATGGCATAGCGACCGATGACAACAATAATCTCATTCTCAGAGAGGACGACAATTCAGATACGCCTAATCGGTTAATATTATACAATACTTTTGAAAAACGTCATGTTACAATAGATTTCACTCTGCCATATTCCGGTAAGACTAATTATATTTCCGCAAGCGGAGATGTGTTCTCGTCAGAAGGAGGATATATCTACTTGTATCCTAATTCCCAAAAGTATGTTGAAATACTTCAAATCAAAAATGGTGCCCTTCAAGATGTTCTGCCCCGAGGTCCACTGTCTGAAACGGGATCCAATGGCTATGTTATCCCCCGAGGCAATGATCCCGACAAGTTTTACTATCAGTCAGCGACTTCCGGCATTTATTTGTATGACACAGAGGACAAGGGATTGTTTTTGGAAAATGGCAGTACTGTTGCACCGAACCTGTGCAATGCTATAGGTGGCATTGTCTTTGAGATGGACGGACACGAAATTCTCGTACATCCATCAGGTAGAAATTATAATGGCGGTTTTACAATAAAAGATGTTACTGCATACAACTATAATCTCCATACGGAACTTCCACTTGGGAGTGCTGGTGTTAAGAATCTCAATCTCTCAATGGCACAATTCTTTAAGATTGAGCGACTGGCAGACAACTCTGTACTGCTATATGAATATTGTTATGGAAATGGCGTTGCATTATATCATATATACACAGAAACAACAGGAATAAAAAGTGTCCGACCTGCTCAGTACGTACAATTGACACTCTCTCCCAATCCCTGTACTGATATATTGGAGGTCAGCACCGATGTTTATATCCAGACAATCAATATATATGCCATAAATGGTCATTGTTTGCAGCGACATACTTTTAACGACAAGAGCAATTGTCAGAAAATCGATGTTTCCGGACTACAGGCGGGAACCTACATCCTAAAGTGTAATAATGCTTCTGCCAAATTTATCAAAAAATAAAATAACATGAAAAAACATAAAACCGCCTTGGGATAGCGGCTATTTCATTTTTCTTGTTTAATTTTGCCGATGATTTGCAAGCAGGCCCCGTAGCTTAGCTGAATAGAGCGTCAGATTCCGGTTCTGAAGGTCTTGGGTTTGAATCCCAACGGGGTCACAAGAATCAATAAATAATAAAAACGAGAAAACCATTGTTCAATAGGTTTTCTCGTTTTTTTATGTATTCCCATACTACTATAAATATTGCTGCTGCTGAATTTTCCCATCAATGTCAATAAAAAACTCAGCGACATATCGCATGCCACTGAGCCAAACATATATAAGGAAAAACAAACGGTTATGAAACTTTTTTTAATCTATTTTTGATGACACCTAGTACCACCTATTTCTTTATTTAATTTATTAGATGCAAAATTAGGCAAAAAGTTTAATCATATTATCGTTAAAAAAGGTTAAAAATTATACTTTACGGTATAATCCTGCCCAATTGGGGAAATTAATGATGTTAAAATAGCATTTGAATACCTCTCTGTCGGCTTTTATAATGACATTTTGTCGTAACTTTGCATCATTCAGGAATTCACTGTATGAAATACTACCTATATCTTTTTATTTTTGCCTTATGCACTTTTTCCTCATGCAAGGATAGTAACAATGCAGAAGATGGAAGCACGCGCTATCGTCATACAACCATATTGTATTTTTCTGCTCAAAACAGTTTAGGCTCACAGAATGCGTCAGGAATGGATTCCGTTGAGATTGTTCAGGGAGCCAGACTTATGAAAAATTTCAACGACAATCTGATTCTATATCTCGATGATGCAGCCAACCCCAGGATATACAGATACTATAGACTGCCAGACGGAAGGACGATTGTGCAAAAAATAAGGACTTATAGTACGGATGCCAATTCCTCAGACTCAACCACGCTCAAAGATGTCCTGGACTTTATTGGCAGCAAATATCCATCAGATAGTTATGGGCTTGTACTATGGTCTCACGGTATGGGGTGGCTTCCCGATATCATAAGCTTCAAGGAGAAAGGACAAAGAAGTAAAAATAATATCCTCAAAGGATTCGGAATTGATGTCGGTCCCGGCGGTAACATGAGCAAGGATACTGATGCACGTGGAAATTTGGGACAACAAATGGAAACGACGGCACTGGCATGGGCCATTGAGAATAGCAGGATACGTCCCAAGTATATTTTTTTTGATGCATGCATGATGCAATGTGTGGAAGTTGCCTATGACCTCCGAAATGCAACCGACTACATCATAGCCAGTCCGGCAACGACTTCGGGCTATGG
>CACYCZ010000013.1 GCA_902773055.1 uncultured Bacteroidales bacterium | reverse complement strand
GGATCATGTTCAAGCCCCAAAAAAGATTCTGACGTAGCTTGCATATACTGATATTCCTTATCAAAATTCACTTTAGGAACACCACCAGCCAACTCATCTTGAACCATGACATAGAACGGCACTGTGATACCATTATCAGTATACTTACATTCATATAATCCCGGATTCAGCAATGTCGGCGTCGCACCGGCCGCACGATTATACAAAAGATTCGTTCCTGAAGGAATTTCACTACACCCAGACACATTCGAGGCATTTTTTGTGATCGCGCCCCCATTCAAATTGACCACATTATAATAATCACTCAATCTGCCATAAGGATCCATTGGCAAGAAAATCACACGCGGAAGAATGATGAATGAACTTGCAACATTCGCTTCATTTGCACCACCTGCAGGAGGCGTTTCACTACTTTCGCCCTGACTAACCAAGGTAATACTCAATTGCGGAGCATTTGATATATAATAGTTATCCTTACCACCGGCAGCAGCAATCGCGCCACCAGCAGCAGCACCACTATTAAAGATATTTGTATACGCTTCACTTTGTTCTATAATTTGTGCTTCAATCAATTTGGTAAGAACACTCTTTTTGAAATAAAGATTTGTATTTCCATCATCAATTTTGAGGGTACTATTATTACCCATCACAACAGATCCATTGATTTGAGCTCCTGCAAAAGCCGCATATCCTTCTGAGAAAACGAAATAATTATAGCTATGACCCGCCGTAGGAGTTGCACTATGTATTTGATTTGCATCATCAGCAGTAGTTCCCGTACCCTGAGGCAGATACAGAAGAATAGACGACGTACTCGTCGTAGGAGGCAAAAAGAAAGCAGTAGAAATTCTTTCCGTAAAATAGAATATGAATTTACCATTTACAATAACATTAGCAGTTTGCCCCATATTGGTTCCGGCATTTCCTTTAAAGCCAACCACCATAAAGCCATTAAAAAGGACATCATCTCCCAACTGCACTAATTTTTTATAGCAATTATTGATATCCCTTAGCATAGCATTTGTGCCTTCAGCATTTTGCATGTCACCGGACTGAATAAGATTATTCGCTCCCGTTCTAAATTTGGTAAAGCCCAATTCCCTACAGCGACCATTTGCAATCTTATTTTTCCAGGAATCATCATCGTTTTCATCATCATTTTTTAGGACAATCGGTTGAGGAATATTACCCGTTGTCGCATCAATCATTTTACGATATTCACCCATTTTATCAATATTCTGCCAATAGCTTGCCCCAACATTTTTGAGAATATCATCCTCTCTCGACCACTCTACTATAGCAGGGGATGTCTTAATATTGGCGGCACTCGCAACTGCAAAGCCCATTATTCTTTTCTTTTTCGCGTCGGCACTTTCTGTATCATCGCCTAAACCTGTTTGTGTCGTATATTGCTTGTAAATGCCATAATTCGGATTATACGATTCCCACCCATCTGTAGTATTTTTACCCTGCTGTAGAATGGAATAATAGTTGGAGGAATTATATCGATAAACATTTCCATCCACTGCAGATTTTCTATTTCCATTTTCATCACCACAATTGTAACTATTGCAATTGCCTTCTATCCTATCAGGAGCATACCAGTCTCCGCCCACCCAAAATTTTCCATTACCATCACCAGAAAAATTAAACGATCCATTTTTTGTAAAAACAAGATTTTGGGTAACACATAAAGAAATTGTATTACCATTGAGCTTACACTCATTGCCAGCTTTATTTTTTGCGGATGCCGCCCCAGCACGACGTTTAAAGACTCCATTTACAGTCATATTTCCTTCAACATATACGCCGCAACCAGACCTGACATCACCACCAACATAGAGATCGCCTCCCACATATACAGAAGCATTTCCCAAAGTACAACTAAACTCCCCACCCACATAAACAACATTATTTCCAGCACCAATCGAATTGTCGCCATTAAAATTCAAATCTCCACCCACATAAAGATCAGCACCAGCCAAGCCAGATGCACCAGACTTCGGGCCTTGTAAAGTCACGCTTCCAGTGACAACTAGTTGCTCAGAAACATTTGGCTGGTTTCCACCATAATCACCATTAACAATAGCCGACTGAATCGTAGGAGAATTCGTCAAGTTTCCTAACGAACCCGCAAAAGCTTTATCAAAATCCAACGGAGTTGATTCACTTGGCACAGGCACCTGATATAAGCCATCTACATTAAAAACAGCCACTTCCGTATGCGAGGAATTTCCTCTAGAAACACCCTTAGATAAAATTTTCAATTTAAAGTTATGATCGGCCTCCGTATTAACACCAGTGAGCCAAACATCATAATTCTGATCAGCGCGAAGCAAAGGCGTCAGACGATTGTTCAACTTTACCGGCTGATTTCCACCATCATAATATTGTTTAATTAATGCACCCACATCGTTTCCATGGGTAGTCATCCAAGCGCGAGTATTTTCGATACCGGCTATAGCACTCTGATATGCCTCACGCTTAAGCATACGACTGGTACTGGACTTGCCTTCGCTCGTGATCCACTTCCAAGTGGCCGTTGCTGCAATGGTCGCCACCAGCATAAACAAAAGCACGGCGATTAAGGAAACACCGGCTTTCAGAGATTTTTTTGAGGCAAAGCCCCTGTCAAAGATTTTTAAAATTTTTGTTCGCATAGGAAATTCCTCGCTAATCGTTGGGGCCATTGCTAGGGGTGGGTATAACAATATTAACAGCGCCTGTTTCCCCACTTTTCCCGTTCTTTGCGCCCCTGCTTACTTGCAACTCAAGCCTAAACGCTTTCACACGTTCTTTATTTTGTATACTGAATTCCTTTGAATCCGCATAATTAAAGGAGTAATTTGCCGTTTCAACTTTTTTTAATTTCAATTCAGATATAGTTAAAACTCCACTCGACACAACAGGGGAAAAACAGGCAAAAGTGAAAGCCAAGCAAACATTTTCAATAGTATTAGGAACAGTAAACTGCATTTTCCGAATTCCAGAAGAGGTTGCTGAAGATGGAGGGAAAAAGATGAAATCATCTATTCCCGCAGGCTTTGCTCCAGCCTGCGTGCGGAAACCCACGGCCATATGATCAGTTTCCGGAACAAACATTCTACCGTTGTCATCATTATCTGTGAGATTAAACGATATCTCATACTCGGCATTCGCGTATAAAGTAAAGTGATTGTTTTCCTCACTACAACGAGTCATCCAAGAATCCGCACCATCAACATTTTCAATAGCATACAACTCATTTTTTGAATAAGTTCCCGAAATTATCTGATTATTTTCATTGTCATAGTTATTGGCGAGCCCCGAAAGCATCACAGTTTGATGACTTTCATCCGAAGTAATCGCAGGAGCAACAAAAACACCACCATCACGGGCAACCAAACGGAATTCATCGGTACAAGGGGTTGATGTACAATGCGGGAACACTTGGCTAATTTCTGTACTTTTCACCCCAGGCATTGCCGGTGTAATTCGGAAATTAGAAACTTCCGTAGCCATGTCTACAGCCCCAGCCTTTGCGGCATCAACGTCGTCCGCACTCGGACAAACATCTGCATCGGCCGTCCCCGAAATTGTACGGCAATACCGTTTTAGGGTTTTATTCACAACGAACCACCCAATTTCTTCTACAGCGACAAATTGCCCATCCTCATTATAACGAAAACGTCTAAAGGTCAATTCGTCATCTTCAGTACCAACAGTAAGATTATACGAAGACAAATCCGGATTATCAGGATCATCCGCATTCATATAAACATTCTGCGCATCTGCAGACGTTGAAAAAACATCGCTAGCCCCTGCAGCGCCATTTGATTCTTTAGAAATCTTCGCTCCCATCTGTTCCAAATCTTGTTTGAACAGCATCGCTACATTTTCAGCTTCTTGAGTAGCCTTGATCATATTATCGGTACGAATACGAAACTTAGTGGAATTACTGAAAGCCTCACCAGCAATAACGACAACAATGCCTACAATCGCCATGTAGACCAAAAGTTCCATAAGGGTGAAGCCAGATTTTTTCAAATCATTCATCTGATTATCCCCGAAACAACGATGGACTGAGTTGAACTCTTAAACTGCCAGCTAACTTTGACATCAAGCCGTTTTGCATACACATGCGAAACATTAGAAAGTGTCGTGGATGTGGTCGTCATATAATCCGCATCAGGAGACACTGTTACCTCGGCATTATAAACCACCTTCATATCATGATCAACAGTAGCACCAGGCTGTCCCTTCCATACTCGTTCTATATTAGAAATTGTGATTGGCACGATATGCCCATCCTCCGTAGGCAAATTAGCATCCGTCAAACTAGCAATTCCAAGTGCACCCAAAGAATCAATAATGTTCTGAGCCACTTCAGTAGCACCATCACGACCACGAATACGCAACAAGGCGTCACGATTACCACTCTGCAAATTAAGAACAGCCATATAAAGAAATCCCAATACGGCAGCAGCAACCAGTACTTCTACTATGCCAAAACCACGCTTCAACCGCGCTCTTCGACAGTCATTTAATATGCCATTCACCTTCACCATAACACCACCTACAATTCCATCCAGTTGCTCCAATTATTATTTTGAGTAGCATCATTGCCGACCTTCCACATCGGAACAACCTTATTTGAATTTGTTTCTTTGCGAACAGCGCCATAAATATCCATATTCCCATATTGGATACAAATGCCTCCTTTAGGAGGGGTCGCCGCTAAACCGATGCGCGGCTTAAAAGCGACCTTTGCAGTCTGTCCAAACCAATCTTGCATAACGGGGCATCCAGAGCTTTTTGCAACAAACTGATTGGGGGCATCAATAGTCATTTCATCAACAACCCCTTCTCCAGGCGTTGTACAATCTTTTTCACCTCCATCAACAACCGCAATTATCCTCTGTGGCTCGCCCGGCTTAATCCTCAAGCACAGCACTTCATTACGCTGGCTAGACAAATTCGCTACACGTTCGACAAAGGCTGCCGTGTTCACCGCGGCATCCTTCACTCGGGCATT
>CACYCZ010000012.1 GCA_902773055.1 uncultured Bacteroidales bacterium | reverse complement strand
CGACAGCACCAAGGCTGGATGCCAAATGTCCCGGATTGTGTGAGCATACATCTATTATTTCTTGGCGTATTTCCCGACATACTTCAGGCAGTTCTTCTTCAGGAAGCGCTCTTAAATCTTTTGGGGCGTCTATTTTATTCAGCAGAGGATATGTATCTTTTATATCTTCCATGATATCATTTCTGCCTGCAAATTTAGCATTTATTAGTTGGAAAATCATTATTTTTGCCGAAATATTTTGAGGTTACACAGATAATGCAGTTATTGACTAGAGTGGATATTCCAGCATCCGGTTTTTCTATTTCAGAAACTTCCCGGATCATGATGTTAGGTTCATGCTTTACAGAGAATATCGGCAAGATGTTTATCAGCAATAAGTTTAGTTGTGATGTCAATCCGTTTGGTGTACTTTACAACCCCATGAGTATTTCTAATGCATTATCTCTGTTGCTGAAGCAGGAGTTTGATTATAGGAGATATTTGTTTAATCATGATGGCGTTTGGGGAAGTTGGATGCATTCCACACTATTTTCTTCATCAGACAAGGAGGAATGTATTGCCAATATTGAAAAACGCTTTCGCAAGGCCTGCGAAATCATACACTCCGCAGATGTGTTGTTTGTTACCTTAGGGACAAATCATTATTATGCCTTGGCTGACGATGGTCTTGTGGTTGCTAACTGCCACAAATGTCCATCGTCTTTTTTTGTTGAATTAACGGCTTCTGCCGGGTATATTGTTGAAAATATTGCATCTGTGCTGTCTCAGTTGTTCGCAATAAGGAATGACATGAAAATTGTCTTTACTGTGAGTCCGTACAGATACAGAAAATATGGTTATCATGAAAGCCAATTGTCCAAGGCGCATTTGTTATTGGCAATTGATACATTATGCCGCAATTATCCACGTAATGTATCGTATTTTCCAGCTTATGAGATAGTACTTGACGAACTTCGAGACTATCGGTATTATGCTGAGGATATGCTGCATCCTTCCGACTTGGCAGTGAAATATATTTGGGAGATATTCAGTTCTGCATATCTGTCTCCGTCTGCTCATAAGATGATGGAGGATTGGCAACCTATAGCCCAAGCTCTCAACCATCGATTCCTCTCCCATGACAGCGAAAGAAGGCACTCTTTCTGGAGCACACTAAATGAACGTATTATGCGTTTTTCATCTACCTATCCAT
Source organism: uncultured Bacteroidales bacterium (assembly GCA_902773055.1). Classification (GTDB taxonomy): domain Bacteria; phylum Bacteroidota; class Bacteroidia; order Bacteroidales; family Bacteroidaceae; genus UBA6382. The sequence continues at coordinate 1,313 of CACYCZ010000012.1, read as the reverse complement.
CGCTTGATGTGACAGAGGAGAAGGATTACATAAAAGATAAATTAAATCTGTAATGACATATAGCTATGTTTTATTCTATTGAAGAGATTGCATTATCCATTGGCGCAGAGCGATATGGAAATGTTTCTGTAAATATAGACCGCTTGCTGACCGACAGCCGCTTGTTGGTTTTTCCTGAAACGACATTATTTTTTGCGCTTAAAACGAAATATGGTGACGGCGCTGACTATATAGCTCATCTGTATGGCAGGGGAGTTCGTAATTTTGTTGTATCTGTATTGCCTTCCCAGTATGCTCAATTGTATCCGGGCAGTAATTTCCTTCTTGTCAAGGATACATTGCATGCCTTACAGGGATTAGCGCAGTGTCATCGTAAGAAATTCAATATTCCTGTTATCGGATTGACTGGCAGTAACGGTAAAACTATTGTCAAGGAGTGGTTATACCAGATATTGTCTCCATCATTTTCGGTAACCCGTTCACCCCGAAGCTATAATTCTCAAATCGGTGTGCCGCTTTCCGTATGGCTACTTGATGAGGATACCCAGATAGGCATCATGGAGGCGGGAATTTCTCAGGTTGGTGAGATGGAAAGACTCAGGGAGATTATCCAGCCTGACATAGGGTTGATAACGAATATCGGTGATGCTCATCAGGAAAACTTTACTTCCTTGTATCAGAAGTGTAAAGAAAAATTGATGCTGTTTAAGTTTTGCCAGACAGTCTTGTTCAATGAAGACGATTCGGTGATAAAGACTTGTATCTCCCAGCAAGATTGCAGTGCCAGATTGTTGACGTGGTCGTTTAACAATGAAAATGCGTTCCTGTATATTGCGAAAGTTGAGAAAGGTGAAACTGAAACATGGATTCAATATAAGCATGAGTCAGTTTACAATGAGGTTACCATTCCTTATACTGATGACGCATCGGTGAGCAATGCTATTGCCTGCCTGGCTGTTGCACTGCATGTGGGAGTGAATAGTTCTCTCCTGCAAGAGCGTTTCCGCATGCTGGAGCCTGTCGGAATGAGGCTTGAGGTCAAGGAGGGAATAAACGGGTGCACATTAATTAATGACAGTTACAACAGTGACTTGAACTCTCTGGATATCGCCTTGAATTTCATGAACCGTCGTCAGGAGCAGTCTGATCGTGGGCGTGTTTTGATTTTAAGTGATATTTGCCAGACCGGCATGTCTGAGGCTGAATTGTATGGTCGGGTTGCCCATTTAGTAGAAGAGTGCCATATTGACCACTTTGTCGGTGTCGGTGAAGCTGTCGGAAGAAATTTGAGCTTTTTTGGCGGAAGTAAGTCT
>CACYCZ010000011.1 GCA_902773055.1 uncultured Bacteroidales bacterium | reverse complement strand
TTGTTGCCACCACACGTCCTGAAACCATCATGGGCGATACAGCCATGTGTATCAATCCCAAAGATCCCAAAAACAGATGGCTGAGCGGCCACAAAGTCATTGTCCCGCTCGTCAACCGCGTTATCCCCGTCATTGAAGACCGCTATGTTGACATCGAGTTTGGTACCGGCTGTCTCAAGGTCACCCCTGCCCATGATATCAACGACTACACCCTCGGCAAGACCCATAATCTTGAGACCATTGACATATTCAACCCCGACGGCACACTCAGCGAGGCTGCCGGCCTATATGTAGGCATGGACAGAATGGATGTCCGCAAGCAGATTGCCATCGACCTGCAGACTGCCAACCTCTTAGAAAAAGTTGAGAACTATAACAATAAGGTTGGCTATTCTGAGCGCAATCAGGACACCGCTGTAGAACCACGCCTATGCAAGCAGTGGTTCCTCTCCATGAAACACTTCGCCGATATCGCCCTGCCACCTGTCTTGGAAGGGAAGATAAAATTCTATCCCACGAAATATGTCACCACATACCGCAACTGGTTGGAAAACATTCAGGATTGGTGTATCAGCCGTCAGTTATGGTGGGGCCATCGCATTCCTGCCTACTTCATTGCCGGCAATGATGAGCAGACAGAGCAGTTTGTCGTAGCAGAGACACCCGAAGAGGCCCTCCAGGAAGCCCGCATTAAGTTCAATCGTCCCGATCTCCAAATGGCCGACCTCCACCGTGATGAAGATGCCTTGGACACATGGTTCTCCAGTTGGCTCTGGCCCATCAGCCTCTTTGACGGCATTACCAATCCCGGCAACAGTGAAATCAAGTACTATTACCCCACGTCGGTCCTCGTAACAGGTCCCGACATCATTTTCTTCTGGGTGGCCCGCATGATAATGGCCGGAGAAGAATACATGCACGACGTACCTTTCAAGAGTGTATATTTCACAGGTATCGTCCGTGATGAAATAGGCCGCAAGATGTCCAAGTCGCTGGGCAACTCCCCCGACCCCATTGCGCTCATTGAGAAATATGGTGCCGATGGCGTGCGCATGGGTATGCTGCTCGCAGCACCGGCCGGCAACGACATCCTGTTCTCCGAAACCCTCTGCGAGCAGGGGCGCAACTTCTGCAACAAGATATGGAATGCCTTCCGGCTCGTACAAGGATGGCAAACAGCCGACATAGAACAACCCCAAAGCAGTCAGTTGGCCATCAAGTGGTTTGAAGCCCAGATAAAACAGTCATGCACCGAGATTGAAGACCTCTACAGCAAATATCGTCTCAGCGAGGCCCTCATGACCGTCTTCAAACTGTTTACCGACGAGTTCTCCGGTTGGTACCTTGAAATCATCAAACCTGCTTATCAGGCACCCATTGACCAGGCAACATACGATGCAACCCTCCGGTTCTTTGACATATTGATGAAAGTCATCCACCCCTTCATGCCTTTCATCACAGAAGAAATCTGGCAGCACATCTATGAGCGCCGCAACGGAGAAAGCATCATGGTTGCCCAACTCGAAACAGGAACCCCGTCAGACGCTGAAACCCAATTGTTGAAAGACTTTGAGGTCATGAAACAAATCGTTGCAGGCATCCGTGCCATACGCAACCAGAAGAACATTGCTCCCAAAGAACCTATGACACTGCAGATTGTAGGGCAAGACCCCGTTCCCTCACTGGACGGCATCATCAGCAAGATGGCCAACCTCTCCGAGATTACCATTACAGACAAGAAAGAAGAAGGTTCCTCTGAGTTCATGGTCGGCACTACAGCCTTTGCCGTACCTCTCGGCAACCTCATCGATGTCGAAGCCGAGATAAAGAAAGCCGAGGCCCAGCTGCAACACCTGCAGGGTTTCCTTGCCGGCATTGAGAAAAAACTGGCCAATGAGAATTTCATATCTCATGCTCCCGAACAGGTCATCGCATTGGAACGCAAGAAGAAAGCCGACTCCGAATCCAAGATAGCTACCCTGAAGGAGACTCTCAGCAAACTGAAGAAACAGTAACAATAACAGGTTGAAAAGCCTTTCCCCTAAATATCCATAATGCCCATACGCATTATGGATATTTTTTTTGCGATGAAACTGTGAGCCTGTAACTCCTTTTTGTTTCATAGTACCACACAGGCTTGCGATATACAATATTTTAAATTTATTTTACACTTTTTAGCAAATATTTATTACCATGGAAAGAATATAAAATTTCCGTGGCTTCGGAGTTTTCACTGGCAGGCCTGCGCGTTGGAACTGGCAGGCCTGCCGAAAAAAACTACAAGGCCTGCAAAATTCACTCCCCCTGCAGCATATTGTAAAGGGATATGCCCACAAGCCAAAATCAGAGCCGCAAAGTGTTAAAGAATATTAAAGTCAAGGCTTGAACCGGCTCTCCACAAAACGGTGAGACAGCCAAGCCACCAGAAAAGTAACTGCAAAAATCAGAAGAAATGCCAACGGCACACTATATTCATGCAGACGGTGAGCCACAACAGTCTGGGCTATGGGAAAATGGTAGAGATAGAGTCCATAGGTCAAATCAGGAACCTGGTTGAATATCTTCAGGAATCTGGCATAATAAGCTACACCTACAATTACGACAGCCAGTCCGACGGGCTCTACATAGTGCAGCCAGCCACCGGCAGAGGATATGACAAACAGCAATATTCCCACAGGAAAAATCCATCTGACATATTTACAAAAGACATCAAAATAAACCAGGAGCGCAGCCCCGGCAAAGAAATATATCAGCTGCCCCAGGAACTGACGCTGCAGGAGATGATACATTTCGTCGCCCGTACGGATATACATATACGAGAAAAAAACATTGTATGCCACAGAGCACGCGAAAACAGACAGCAACACCACCCATTCCCTGAATCGGCAGAGAAGGTACACGAATATCGGCACAGAGATATAGAAAATAACCTCCACCTTCATAAACCACAAGGAGCCGTTAACAGCATGGAGAGGATTGGACTCAAAAACACCGGGCAGGCAGGGTTCCAGAAAATTAAGGAACATGGCATTATACAACAGGTATCTGTAACTCTGTCCTGAAGAAAAGTATTCTGCCACCGAAAGCCTGCTCTCCAATGCTCCGGCCAAGAAGCACATCAGGACGACACACAGATAGGCCGGCAAGACCCTGAGCACACGCTTGCGGGCATAGGTTGCGATATTTGCCGAGCGACAATAGCTGAAAAGCACCAGAAAGCCGGTAATGACAAAAAAAGCCTTGACGCACAAGGCACCTGTAAACGGCATAAACTGAGCCTGTCCCATCGCCGTAGTGACATGGACCAGCATCAAGGATAAAGCAAAAAAATAGCGAATGGCACGGAAACTATTCTCCCGTTTTACACCATCAACAATACCTGCTGACAACAAATCGTGCTTTATCACTATCCCAGTATTAATTTGTAATCACAAAAGTACGCAATACTTTTCATTGAAAAACAAAAAATCCGTATATTTGCAATATAAAACAGGGAGATATGATTTCCCACATTACTTGCAAGTTAAAATTATAGAAAAATACATATATGAAATTAATCACCAAGACTATGCAAATCATGCTGATACTGTCCTTATTGGCACCTGTCAGCATACAAGCTAAAAAAGACAAAAACAACCTGAGATTACTGTATTGGAACATACAAAACGGCATGTGGGATGGCCAGACAGACAATTACACACGTTTCGTGACATGGGTGAAAGCACAGAGACCTGACATCTGTGTCTGGTGTGAAGCCCAAAGTATATGGGTAACCAACTCAGACAAGAGACTTGCCAAGGAAGACCAATATTTAGTAGCCAACTGGGACAAAGTAGCCCGACGCTATGGACACAAATACATTTACCTGGGCGGCCATCATGACAATTACCCGCAGGTCATTACCTCTAAATATCCCATTCACAACGTAGCCCGACTTCTTGGTTCTGAAAATGACACACTGGTATGCCACGGCGGAGGATGGGCAACCATAGAGGTCAACGGCAAGACAGTCAATATCGTGACAATCCACACATGGCCGCAAGCCTATGGATACGGCATAAGCAAAGAAGACCGTCCACGCAGTGCAGCCGCCCGTGAAGGTGACTATTTCCGCCGTACCGAAATGGAATACATCATTAACCACACCATTGGCCAGGTACCCGAAGCAAAGCACCAACTATGGATGATGATGGGAGACTTTAACGCCCCATCACCTGTCGACAATTCCGTATACAACTTCCCGAAGGATGACTCAAGATTCTTAACCCACAAATTCATCTTAGAGCATTCACCTTATATAGACGTTGTCAAGCAGAAACACAACGGAATATTCATCCCTTCATCGGTTTGGAACGGCAAACGCATTGATTTCGTATATGCTACAAAACCACTTTACGACAGAGTAAAAGATGCCAACATCATCTGGGACCAATACACGACGCCTGTACGCAACGCCCAGAATCTTGGCAACTTCTGGCATCCGTCCGACCACCTGCCTATCATCATTAATTTTGACATGAAATAATTAACCTCAATATCAAAAAAACATCAGTTTGTCGAGACAAACTCTGTCTATGCACAACAGAATCTATTAAAACAATTATATCATATGAAAAAGACAATAACAATCATCGGTGCTGGCATGATGGGGTCTGCAATGGCTTTCCCAGCAGTAGAGAACGGGCACACCGTGCGCCTGGTGGGAACACCCCTTGACCGCGACATTATAGACGAATGCAAGAAAAGTGGCAAACACCTCAAGTTTGACTATCCCTTCCCAAAAGGAGACATCAGCTATCACCAGTTTGAAGAATGGAAAGAAGCTGTCAAAGGTGCTGATTTCGTCATCGGCGGTGTTTCCTCCTTCGGTGTTGACTGGTTTCTCAACGAAGTTCTCACCTACCTTGATCCTGCCATGCCGGTATTGTCTATAACCAAGGGACTCATCAACCTTGAAGACGGCACTCTCATATCCTATCCCGACTATTGGCATCGCGAGCTGCTGAAAAAAGGTATTGATCGAAAAATCAATGCCGTAGGCGGTCCTTGCACATCCTACGAACTGGTCTTCCATGACCATACAGAAGTGGCATTCTGCGGCGAAGACACCGCCACCATCCAAATGATGCGCGACACGCTGAAAACACAATACTACCACATCTCACTGACTAACGACGTCATAGGATTGGAGAGCGCCGTGGCACTGAAGAATGCCTACGCACTGGGGGTAGCCATGACCATCGGGTTGGTTAACCGCAATCTGGGAGCAGATGCCGGCTTGCACTACAACTCACAGGCAGGCGCCTTCTATGAGGCAGCCAAGGAAATGACCAAGTTGCTGGAGATACAAGGTGCACAGAGCGACAGTACTATCCTCGGCATCGGCGACCTCTATGTTACCGTATATGGAGGACGCACCCGTAAACTCGGCATTCTGCTCGGCGAAGGAAAAAGCTATGATGAAGCCCTGCAGATACTGGCAGGAGTTACGCTGGAAAGTACAGTCGTCAGCCGCCGTGTATTCAAAGCAGTGTTCCGAAAAGCAGAATTGGGACAGGTTGACATCAAGGACTTCCCGCTTCTCGTACACATTGCCGATGTCATGGACAAGAACAAAGATGCAGAACTGCCTTGGGACGACTTCTGCTTCAACAATGTAAAATAACTGTTCTCCCATAGCAACATATTTTTTACAACTGAATAATTGATACACCCTGTATAGGAAAATGGAAACTGACATTAAGAAAAAATATGCCTATTGGGAATGGCGCACAATCATCGTACTGATTATAGGATACATCCTCTACTATTTTGTACGCAAGAACTTCAGTATAGCCATTCCGGCCATGGAGCAGGAACTGGGACTGAGCAAAGTTCAACTCGGTACATTCCTGATGCTTAACGGCATCATATATGGTTTCAGCCGTTTTGTCAACGGAATACTCGTGGACCGCTACAGCAAGAAACTGATTATGGCTACCGGCCTCCTGCTGTCTGCCATAGTCAACCTCATTATCTGTTTTAGCCCACAGATGAACGGAATAATGCACCTTCTGGATACCGAGGGCAAAGCCACTTTAGCCCTGGTATACCTTATCGGCTCCCTTTGGGTCATCAACGGCTATCTGCAGGGAATGGGCGTACCGCCATGCGTCAGCCTGATGGTACATTGGATTAAGCCCTCCCAATTAGCTACCAAGCAATCCATCTGGAATGTTTCCCACTCCTTCGGCGCCGGTCTGGTAGCCATCTGTTGCGGTTTCATCCTGCAGAAATACAGCTACTCGGCATGGAACCTCTGTTTTGCCGTACCGGCTGCCATCGCACTGATGGGCGTCCCCATCATATACTTCGGCCTAAAGGACAAACCCGCAAGTGTAGGACTCCCCACCGCCGTTGAACTGGACGAAGCCGAGGGTAACACCGTAGAAGCTAAAAAGGAACGGGAACTCAGCGGAGAGAACTTCAAGAAAGTTGTCAACAAAATGGTCTTTAGAAACCGATATATATGGATTCTGGCCGTTACCAATTTCTGCATTTACATTATCCGCTTCACCATTCTTGACTGGGGCTCCTCCATTCTGACACAATACAAGAATATGGATATTTCTACAGCCGGCTCCGTCGTCGGTGCTTCAGAACTGGTTGGTGGAGTCCTGGGTATGCTTCTAGCAGGATGGGTAACCGACAAGGTGTTCAAAAGCTGCAGCCACAAGACATGCTTCTTCTGCAGTTTGGGTGCAACCATATGCTTCTTCCTATTCTGGCAGAGCAGCAATCCCGTCTTATCTATCATCTTCATTGTCCTGAGTTCTTTCTTCGTATATGGTCCGCAGGCTTTACTGGGCGTCAGTTCTTCACAGCAAGCCAGCAAATATGCCACAGGGACAGCAGGAGGCATCCTCGGCATCTTCGGCTATGTCAGCACAGCCATATCCGGACCACTGTTTGGCCATCTTGCTGACTCCAAGGGAGGATGGGATCTGGTATTTCTGGTTGCCATCATCTTCGGTATCATCGGTACCATAGTCATTGCATTTATGTGGAAAGCACCAGCCAATGGAGAAGCAGAAGCAGAAGAATATATTAATCAGTTAGAACAAGCCGACGCAAAAAAATGAACAAAATTATATTGACAGGCGACCGTCCTACCGGCAAATTACACATAGGCCACTATGTAGGCTCATTACGCCGCAGAGTGGAACTGCAAGACAGCGGCGAGTATGAGAAAATCTTCATCATGATTGCCGATGCACAAGCACTGACCGACAATGCCGACAATCCGGAAAAAATTCGGCAAAACGTCATTGAAGTTGCCCTTGACTACTTGGCAGCAGGCCTTGACCCGGAAAAGTGTAACATCTTTATACAAAGCGCTATTCCAGAACTTACAGAACTGACATTCTATTACATGAATCTCGTTACAGTAAGCCGTCTGCAACGCAACCCGACCGTAAAGTCAGAGATTCAGGCACGCAACTTTGAGGCTAATATTCCTGTAGGCTTTTTTTGCTACCCTATTTCACAAGCAGCTGACATAACCCTGTTCAAGGCAACAACCGTCCCTGTAGGCGAAGACCAAAAACCCATGCTGGAACAGACCAACGAAATCGTACGACGTTTCAACAACACATATGGCGACATTCTCGTTGAGCCCAAGATACTGCTTCCCGACAATGCGGCATGTCTCCGCCTGCCCGGAACTGACGGAAAAGCCAAAATGTCCAAATCACTCGGAAACTGCATCTACCTTTCCGACTCGTCCAAAGAACTCAAGACCAAAGTCAACTCTATGTATACAGACCCCGAGCATATCCACGTGGAGCAACCGGGCCATCTCGAAGGTAATACGGTATTTACCTACCTCGATGCTTTCTGCATAGACAGCGACTTTGAACAATTCCTCCCCGATTATAAAAACCTGCAAGAGCTGAAAGACCACTATACCCGTGGGGGACTTGGAGACGGCACATGCAAAAAATTCCTGTTCAATATCCTCAACAATCGTCTAGAGCCTATGCGCCAGCGCCGCAAATTATATGAGCAAGACATCCCTGGGGTGTATGACATCTTGCGCAAAGGTACCGAGGAAGCACGCAAGGTAGCCTCTCAAACTATAGAAGAGGTACGTCAAGCCATGCGCATCAATTACTTTAATGATAAGGAACTCATAGCATCACAAGAAAAGTATTTCAAAGAAAAAAAATAATTACAGACATGAAAAAGTTATTATTCTTCAGCATTCTTGCAATAATCACTTTCCAAAGCTGCAAGAACAAGACTCAGGAAACAGCATTGGCCCAAGATTCCATTGCGGAATTTCCCTACGTTGATGCAGAGACAGCCAAAGCCTATGCAGCAGGGGCCACATGCATTGACAGCACACAAGCTGAACTCAAGAAGTCTAACTTTCAGGCTACAAAGAAACTTATTGCCTTTGACCTAGATGCTACTATCACTCAGCACAAGACTCAAATGTCGCCAGAAGCCACAGCAACCCTTGACAGCCTGGCACGCTACTATCATCTTGTCATGATTGGCGCTGGAAACTGTCCACGAATTTACCATCAGATGAATGACTATCCCATTGACATCGTAGGCAACTATGGCATGCAGGAAAGCAAGGTTATTGACGGGCAGTTCAAAATCATACGCGAAGACACTGCCCAGATAGACAAGGAGTGGATCAAGAAAGAATGCCAGAAATTGAGAGAAAAATATGGTTATACTGACTACGCAGGTGAATCGGTGGAATTTCACAAATCAGGCATGATTACCTTCGGACTCCTCGGCACTCAAGCCAGCAAGGAAGACAAACTTGCCTTTGACCCCGACAAGAAAAAACGCTTGGTAATGTATCCCGAAGTATTAGAAATCTTCAAGGATTTCAGTGTATTCATCGGTGGGTCAACTTCATTTGACCTGGCAGAGAAAAAGTACAACAAATATGATGCCCTCATGCGCTATGCGCAGGAAAACGGTTTCACCAAGGAACAGACCCTCTTTGTCGGTGATGACTTCAGCGATGGAGGCGGTGACAGTCATATCCGGTTAGGCGGTATGGATTATATACACATCCGCGACTATCGGAATTTCCCAAAAAGAATGGAATTTTTATATAAGAAGTAACTGTTCCACACATATCTGATGCAGTTATCTCCTATCGCATTCTTTCATTCACCTTTCACCTCCAAGTTCGGCATACCGCGTCAAAGCGGCATTATCCCTCAACTTGGAGGTGAAATTATCTTTACGCCCCGATGGCGCAACCCTGAAGCTCTGCGAGGACTTGAAGGATTTGATTATATCTGGCTTATTTGGGCTTTCTCTGAAGTCAATCAGGAAGCCAGTCCTACCGTACGCCCGCCACGACTGGGCGGAAACAAGCGGATAGGTGTTTTTGCAACCCGCTCCCCTTTCCGCCCCAACAACATAGGAATTTCTTCCGTAAGAATTTCCAAAATAGAATTCTGCACACCCCAAGGACCTATTATCCATGTTGAAGGAGCTGATCTCATGGACGGCACACCTATCTTTGATATCAAGCCCTACTTAGCTTTTACCGACAGCCATCCCTCTGCCAAGAGGGGCTATGCCGATGGAGAATGGAACAAGTTGGAAGTCATTTTCCCTCCTTCACTCCATGACAAATTTACAGAAGAAGAAATCAGCGTCCTACATGATATCTTGGAACTTGACCCCAGACCCCACTATCAGCATCAGAGTGACCGTATCTACGGTATGACTTACAACAACAAAGACATACATTTCAAAGTCTGCGACAACACATTAACCGTTTTACCCGAATAGCATCCATCATGTTCAAACACTTCCTTACCCTTCTGGTATATATCCTGCCCTGCATCTCCCTTTCAGCCCAATCAGGGCATCTCATTATTTACAAGGACTCTGTCATCGGCCATATCAGCCCACTCATCTATGGTTCAGGCATGGAAGATGTCAACCATGAAGTCTATGGCGGCATCTATGACCAACGCATCTTTGGAGAAAGTTTTGAAGAAGGTCCTATTGTAGAGAGCATCACGCATTTCACTTCATATGGCGATTCCTGGCGGCAAGCCGATGGTGGTGTTTACACCTATGCAGGGACATCTTCTAAACTTATATACGACAAGTCTGCTACTGATATCAGCAGCATCGAGACCTCTTTCCGCTACGACGGTCTGACTGGCGAAGCTGGCATTCTGACTCATGTCAACCAAATCAGCGACAAGCATTTTACCGGCTACGCATTTGTTGTTTCCGCATGGAGCAGAAAATTCATTATCCGCAAACACGAAGGAGACTCTGTCAGGGAAATACACGTCCAACCTCTGTATTTTGAGCCGACAGCCGAATGGAATTCCCTGAAGCTACTTTTCCAAAACAATACGGTCCATATTTTCTTCAATGGGAAAACCATCTACAGCTATACAGACGATTCTATACTCCCACCAGGCAAAACCGGCATTCTCAGCCAGAAAGCCGATGTCGTATTCCGAACTTTCTGCATCAACGGCATTAACATACCTTTTCAATTTCAGGACAATGGCATAAGTGGGATGTGGGATGCCTTCGGTAATGGATGCACCTATCGGCATGACCATTCTTGCTCTCACACAGGCCAATATTCTCAATACTTTGAACATCACGGCAACAGCGAGGGAGGCATCAGCAACATGTCGCTCAACCGATGGGGTATCAATGTCAAGAAAGGCAAAACCATGTTTGGCAGTCTTTTCCTGAAAGGCAGTGCCTCATACGTCTATATCAGTTTGCAGGATCCTGACGGCACTGAAACATTCTGCCGATGCAAGCTCTCCGGCATCAACACAGACTGGAAGGAATTTTCTTTCAAACTCACTCCCCGAAAGAGCCATTCCAAAGCCCGCTTTGTCATTTCCACAGATATTGAATCAAAGTTATGGGCAGACCAAGTTACCCTGATGTCAAAGGAGCAATTCAAGAGGCAGCCATTCCGTAAGGACATTGCTCAGGAACTCATCAACGAAGGACTCACATTTCTGCGTTATGGAGGTTCAATGGTCAATTCACCCGAGTACATGGTCGGCCATATGCTTGGCCGGCGACAAGACAGACAACCATACCGAGGGTCGTGGTACAGAAACGAGACCAACGGCTTTGGCATCATTGAGTTTGTACAACTTGCCGAAGCCATAGGGGCAACGCCCTCCTTTGCCATTAACATAGAGGAGCAACCTGAAGATGCGGCCCACCTCATAGAGTATCTGAACGGAAGTACAGACACACCATGGGGCAGCAGGCGAAAGGCCGATGGTCATCCCTTGCCATACAATGTAAAATATGTTGAAATCGGCAATGAAGAAGTCATTCAGCAGTCCACTGAAGAAGGATACCGACATTATACAGAGCGTTTCAAGATTCTCACCGATGCCATGCTCCGTGTTGACCCTCATCTCCAGTTTATTTCCTCCGCATGGTGGCGCGAGAATTCGCCCTATATGGAAGCCACTTTCAAAGCCATCCAAGACAGGGTTGCCTATTGGGACTATCATCCCTGGGTTGATGATGCCACTTTCAAGAATCCCCGCAAGATACAGGGAATGCTTGAACGCATGCAACACAAATTCAAACAATGGGTTCCGGATACCAAGACCCGTTGTGCCATCTTTGAAGAAAACGGTTCAAGCCACGGTATCAGGCGTATGCTGGGACACATCATCGCCCAGAATGCCGTAAGAAGAAACGCTGACTTCGTACTGACAACCTGTCAGGCGAATGCCCTGGAGCCCTATCAACAAAACGACAACGGCTGGAACCAGGGACAGGTATTCTTTACGCCTTCACAAGTGTGGCACCAACCCACGAGCTATGCTGAGCAACTGTCTGCCCGACATCACCAGCCTCTCTGTGTAAAATGCACGGCAAGTCTTTCTGCCCTGGATGTCACTGCAACAAGAGATAACAGGGGAAAGACCATTGTCCTCCACATAGCCAACACCTCAGACATACTGCAGAACATTACGACGAACTTAACTTACCGTTCCATCAAGGTATGGTCTATCTCCGGCCAATGGGATGACGACAATACTCCTGAGAATCCACGAAAGGTCATCCCTCAGGTTCAGCATCAGGACAAAGGCGCTCCTATCGCCCTCCGTCCCCGTTCCTATACCGTTGTAGAACTGAAGCTGTAATCTGCTTCCCACTTTCCAAGCGACTTTTCCTCAGAATCCTTCCTGAATATTATCCCTTGAAACGACACCGGTCACACCTGTTGGTACAAAGACCGGCGTCGGGGTATATGTATTGCCATAAGACGCTATGTTCCCGGCCCTGACGAAGCGGTTGCCTGATATCATTACATCCAGATATACAGGAGACTCATTATAACCGTTCCTATAAATACCCACACCGTTGAAACAGCCATCTACTGCGTTACCGGTGATATCTATCAGTCCTGTTTCAAAGGTGTTCTTGCTCTCATAGCCATCGCGTATGGATATTCCTGTGTAGAAGCCCGACACAACATTTCCCGCAACAAGAGTACGCTTTTCACCCTGGCCTCCGCTGTAGCCTTCGGCCAACATGATACCAGCCGTACCGCCCCAGTATACATTCCTGCCATTGCTCTGCGAACTCACATGGGTATAAATATAGTGTGTAGCAAAAGGCATGTCGGTTGATACGACATTATTCGCTATTACAGATAAACGGGCAAAGCTGGTGATTCCCTGCCCGCTGGCTGTCACTGTGCAGCCTGAGACTTCGTTGTTCCAGCAACCCTGTGTGACATTCATTCCCGACCATATATTATGGCTTGCCGAACAGCGACGGATGAAACACCCTGCGGAACATATACTTTCCTTGGAATTGCTTTTTATGATATTGAAGGCATGGGTAGCTCCATCTGACGAGCAGTCTTCAAAACCACATCCGTGGGACGACTCTATCTTGAAGACATTATAGCAAGAGAAATTATCCCAGTTCCGCTCTAACGACTCCAACTGCCGCAGAGCCTGCTCTTCCAAGGTTGAATGACAGTTGCTGATCACAGTATTTTTGGAATACATCACCCTGATGACCGTCAGGGAATATGCAGATTGCTCATTGCAGGCCAGTACTGAAGACGTATAATGTACATTGTTCACCCTACAGGAATCAGCATACTTCAGCAAGATCGGCCTGCAGCACTGCGACGTACCTTTTATCGCGAAATCTGTCAACAACACATTTTTTGCAAAAGCCATTTTGTATACCGTAGTGGCCTGCCTCGCCACATAGCCGTCAGACGGCAGTTCGGGTTCTCTGGAATCATCCTTGAAATAACTGGGAAAAATACGCCGACCAGCTGTTTCAATCAGCTGACCGTTCATGCTTACTATCTTGTCAAACTCTCCATAGAACACACTGGTATTGGCCGTACGCCCCAATACCCAGTCGGCATCATAGTTTATGCCCTCAACACCTTCCTTCAACATGCAGTTGCGTTGCGACTGAATCATAATTTCATCACCCACATTCAGGTCCGAAACATCTGTCATCTCCAGCAAATTGCTATAATCGGCCACATCTTCAGCAACGGCAGTCCCCTTTCCCTTAGAACCATCTACCCGGAACAGACCGAGAGACATTGGCACAAACACGGTTTTCTCACCCGAGCCCCTCAAGGTCTTTCCTGTAGGAATATTCACCTGAGAGCAACTGTATTCACCTTCAGGGACATATACTACGCGATGGTACATCAAGGCCATTTCCAATGCCGGTGCCCAGTCATCGCCTTCTTTATATGCAGCATATTCCAACAGGCTTGCCGAATCCTGCCTGATCATCATGCTGTCGGCCGACGTAATGAAAGCCTGATACGCTCCTCTATCGCCGGGAGAATATATTCTAAGCATTTTCTTGCTGCCGAGACGCACTACCGTAACAGAATCCACCTCATGTGTCGGAATGCAGTAACTAATACCTTTATCGTTCTGTAGGAATAAATTGAAATTTCCGTTGCCGCAAGCCATCATCTCCACAGTCCATATCAGGAGCAACAATAAGGCAAAAAATATTTTCATAATCTGTTGATTAGCATATAACTGAGACAAAAGTATAAAAAAAGTATCAAGTAATAACTTTCCCCTCATTTTTTGCTTAAAAAACACAACTCACCAGAAGTATTGAAAGCCTTCATGGCACTTCTTGTTTTTACTTTTATTAACACTCCCACTTCAACATTCTTTCATACCACTCCAGCCCCCCCTGTAGAAGGGGTAAATTTTGCAGGCCTGGCAGTTTTCACTGGCAGGCCTGTGCGTTGAATCTGGCAGGCCTGCCAGTGAAAACGCTATGGGCAGAAAAAAAACAACAGGTAAAAAATAAGCTGAAACACCTTTTCAAGACACTAAAACCAGCATGATAATTAACGCAAATTAACAATCGTTGGCAAAATTTAGCATACTGGCAATACATAAGCCAATGGCAGCTGCCATAAAGTAAGCACTAAAAATAAAAAAATACCATAACAAGTTTGCATTTTCAGATTATTTATCGTAACTTTGCACCCGTATTCGGGGTGTAGCTCAGTCCGGTTAGAGTACACGTCTGGGGGGCGCGAGGTCGCTGGTTCGAATCCAGTCACCCCGACACACAAGAGAAGGCATTGGTATTCAATGTCTTCTCTTGTATTATATGCCTTGCCTACCGCCGGTTACCCCAAATTCAATACTGGTAAAGAAGGAAACATACATTTTTATGCCGTCTGCCACACTCTTTTCGTTTTTATTAACACAGTACCTGCCCGCTTTTATGTAACTTTGTAAGATAAACTCAGAATTAATTCATGCACTATACACTCCAAGCCCCTGAAACAATCCAAAAAGTCATTCTGCTACCTTCATCCAAGAGCATCAGCAACCGGGTACTGATTATGAACCACTTGTCGGGCAGAGGCACACAATTGGAAAACCTGTCAGACTGCGACGACACGCAAGTCATGCTCAGGGCACTGAACAACCGTTCGGAAATCACAGACATACGGGCTGCAGGTACCGCCATGCGCTTCCTGACGGCCTACTTTGCATCAACAGACAACCACACCATCCTGACAGGGACAGAACGCATGAAGCACCGCCCCATCAGTATCCTCGTTGATTCCCTGCAGAGCCTGGGTGCCGACATACGCTATCAGGATGAAACAGGCTATCCCCCTCTGCGCATTGCAGGAAAGCAACTTGACGGAGGGGAGATTGAAATAGCAGGAAACGTCAGCTCACAATATATCTCCGCCTTGATGATGATAGCCCCCTATACACAGAAAGGACTGAAAATACACATCAAGGGAGAAATAATATCAGGGACCTACATCAACCTGACAGAGCAACTAATGAAACAATTTGGAGTTGAAGTCATACGGGAAGACAGGACAACTATCATTATCCCGCCATCAACCTACAAGCGCACTACGTTTACGATAGAAAACGACTGGAGCGCGTCATCCTACTGGTATGAAATCATGGCACTGCTCCCTGGGCAGGAAAGCTGCATCGAATTGCCTTTCTTGCTGGCTGACAGTCTGCAGGGAGACGCAAAAGTCAGAGAATTATTCGAGCCCCTGGGGGTAAAGACCACCTTCAACGGCAACAACGCAGTACTCAGCAAGACTGCCATAAATTGTGAATCCTACTGCCAGGATCTCTCCGAACAGCCTGACCTTGCACAGGCCATCGCCGTGACTTGCGCCATGCTACGCATACCATTCACCCTCACAGGCCTCCAGACCCTGCGCATCAAGGAAACCGACCGGCTGAAAGCACTTCGCACTGAATTGGCCAAACTGGGTGTCAACATACAGGAGAAAAACGGCAATTCACTCATCTGGAACGGCAAAACTGCGGAAACCGACAAGACGGCAGCCATCGACACCTACGAAGACCATCGCATGGCCATGGCATTTGCCCCATGCGCCATATTGCACCCAAAACTGGACATCAACAATCCTGAGGTCGTCAGCAAATCATATCCCCGCTTTTGGAAAGACCTGCAACAGGCAGGATTCAAGATACTTAACGACTGAAGCCTATACCACCATGCTTGAACTGCTACACTACGGATTTTTTGTCAACGCACTCATCTCCAGTGTGCTCGTCGGTATTCTCGGCGGTTTCATCGGGACATACATCGTTACCCGCCGACTCGTATTCATTGCCGGCGGATTAGCTCATGCCTCTCTTGGCGGCGTCGGCATGTGTGCATTGTTTTCCGTTTCCCCCATCTTAGGAGCCAGCGCCTTTTCACTTCTTTCTGCCGCAGGAATACAGAAAATAAGCCACAAGCTCGCTGTAAAAGAGGATGCCGCCATCGCCATGATATGGGCTTTTGGAGTAAGCATCGGTATCATCTGCGCATTTCTCGCACCATCCTTCCTGCCCGATTTGCCCAATTACATTTTCGGAAACATACTGCTTTCCACAACTTCAGACATCATATTTCTGGCTGCGCTGACACTGGCTGCGACCATCTTCTTTATCCGTTACATGCCTCAGATTGCAGCCATTGCATTTGACAAGGAATTTGCACGTTCTATCAAGATACCCGTAAACCTCTTTGAGAATATCCTGATGATTCTCATCGCCTTATCTGTCGTTGCTATTCTGCGTGCCATGGGTATTGTCCTTGCCATATCACTCCTGTCCATTCCACAAATAACAGCAGCTAATTTTGCCAGAAAATTCAGTCAGACCATAGGCTATTCCATCGCCTTCACCATCATAGACTGCATGCTCGGATTATATCTCTCCTACCATTTCAACATTCCCAGCGGTGCGGCCATTGTCTTTGTAGCCATCGTGATTTATGCACTTTCAAAAGCAATAAAAGCAACTTCTACACGTTTGATTAATAGAAGTATAATATCACACTCTCCACATAACTGAAAGATTTCGGGAGAATGAATAGGAAGAAACATATATTTAGTCTTATCTCACTCGTCTGTGTCCTGTTGGCATTTGTTTCATGCAACACCAGCAAGAACACAGCATCCGTACGTTTCTGGAAAGGCTTCAAGGCTAAATACAACACCTATTACAATGGGCATCAGGCATATCTGGAGGGCATGAAACTCAAACGGGAGAGGAACAAGGATAATTATATGGAACCCCTGCCATTGTTCATAGTAGGAAACGAAAATGCCAGAGGGCTGGGCAGCAGCAACTTTGAGACGACAGTAACAAAGTGCGAAAAAGCCATACAGCTATACTCCATCCACAAAAAGCCCACTTTCCCGCGCGGACACAAACTAACCGCCAAGGAAAAAGCCATGAAAAATCAGACCGAGTTCAATCCCTTTATCAAGAATGCATGGATTCTCATGGGAATGGCACAATTTCAGAAAGGCGATTTCGTAGACGCAGCCGCCACCTTTGCCTATACAGCCCGTATATACAATACCCAGCCTGAGACAAGAGACCTGGCACGTGCCCTGCAGGCTATATCGTACATCGAAATGGAATGGTACTACGATGCCGAAGACCTGTTGGACAAGGTGCGTCGTGCCGGAATAACAAAAAGCAACCAGCGCTACTACAACATGGCACTGGCTGACCTCAACCTACATCGCAAAAACTGGAAAGAAGCCCTGCCGTATGTTGAAAAAGAAGTAACAAACATGAGACACGGCATTGAAAAAGCACGCGGATATTTCCTATTGGCCCAAATATATAAACTGCTGGACATGAAAGAAAAGTCCTACAAAGCCCTTGGAAAGATAAAAAGCCAAAGCCCACCCTATGAAATGCGTTTCAACGCCCAGATCAGCCAGACCGAAGTGCTGAGTGAAGGCGGAAACAAGCGGAAACTGGCCAAACTGAAATCCCTGGCACGCAAGACCAACAACAAAAACTATCTGGACCAAATATATTACGCTATCGGCAACGTCTATCTGGCCTGGCCCGATACGGCCAAAGCCATTCAGACCTACGAAGCAGGCAGATACCAAGGAAACGGGAGCACATACGCCAAAAGCATGCTCCTTGTCACCCTGGGCGATATTTACTATAACAAAGAGCGATTTGAACGTGCACAGGAGTGCTACAAGGCTGCATTGAGCGGATTAAGATTCGGCTACGAACGCTATGAGGAACTGACCTTCCGTTCTAAAGTGCTGGCACAGATAGGACCACATACAGAAGAGGTCTTCAGGCAGGACAGTCTGCAGGCCATAGCGCGAATGAGCGAAAAAGAGCGCAACGAAATCATCGACCGCATGATTGAACTGGAGAAAAAACGCCAGAAAGAAGCAGAAAAACAACGCAGGGACTCCATAGCAAAAGCCCATGCTGCTAATAGTGACAAGGCTGTCGGCACACAAATCGTAAGTTCCATGACCTCTGTCCTTGACGGAGGAGATGCCAGCTGGTATTTTTACGAAGAACAGACCGTGACACAAGGATTGGAACAATTTAAGAAACAATGGGGCAAACGCGAAAATGTTGACAACTGGCGACTGTCCAGCATGGCAAAAGCCATGAACAAAGAAGAGAAGGCACGTGCCGACTCTCTGCAGGCAGCACGACAAGACTCCATCAAGACTCAGAAAAAAAACAACAAGAAAAAGAACGACGAGAACGATCCCAGCAACAAATTAAGCCGAGCCTATTATCTGGCTCAACTGCCATTTACAGAAGAACAACTCAATGAGTCTAACAAAAAAATAGAAACAGCACTCTTTAATGCCGGTATTCTGGAAATGGACGAGCTGGAAGAATACAATGTCGCCAACAAGACTCTTACACGCCTCTACACCGAATTTCCAGACTTCCAACCTAAAGACTACCTCCTATACAAGATGTTCCTCATGGAATTACGCTGGGGAACAACCGAGCAAGCAGAAAGATACAAAGGCGAGCTTTTGGCATCGTATCCTGACAGCAAATATACCGCCCTCATAGGCGATCCCAACTTCATCACCAAGGCACGCTACGGTAAACAGATTGAGGATTCTCTCTATACCGAAGCATATAATGCCTTCCGGGACAACGACTATGAAACTTTAGACCGAAACTGCAAACTATCGGACACCCAATATGCCGATGGAGCTAACAGGAGTAAATTCTTGTTTTTAGAAGCCATGTCCGCCTTGAAGGATGGGAATCTACGCACTTTTGCCATCCGACTGGACAGTGTTTCAAGATACAAGGATGATCCCATAAGCAATATCGCCACCAATATTCTCAACGGTATCAAGTCAGGCAGAAAACCCATAGGAGGACAATACAGCATTGCCGACTTCTGGGAAAGCAGAAAAGCCTTGATGGACGGCGGCGAAAATGCCGGACAACTGGATACGCTTACAGCCAACCGCTTAGAGCCTTTTACCTTTATCCTTACCTTCTCACCAGACTCAGTAGACGAAGGAAAACTACTCTACAACATCTCCAAATTTAACTTCACTACCTTTGCCATACGAAACTTTGGCATCAGCGTAGCACATACCGATTCTGTATCACAAATTATTGTAGAAGGCTTTGCCAACTTTGAAGAAGCCCACCGCTACACACATGAACTATATCAAGACTCCACATGCAAGCAGATGCTGAGAAGTACCTCTCCCATTATCATATCCGACCACAACCTCAAACTCGTAAACGAAAGATATACGCTTGAAGAGTACCAAATGTTCTACAACAGGCACTTCGTACCAGTCCATATCCGCAAAGACCTCAATTTAGACATTGATCCCGGCAAGTTTATCTGGGATGAATTTGAAGAGGTAAAACCACAAGAAGAGGATAAGACAGAAGATACTGAAACAATTGACGATGACGATAATTGGTATTAGATTGCACAAACTATGGATGACAAAATAGGATTTTACGGCAAACTGCTCTGGGTCGATGACGAAATAGAAATGCTGCGTGCACAAATATACTTTCTGGAAAAGAAAGGATATGAAATCGTCAAGGCTTCAAACGGCACAGACGCCATCGAGATATGCTCGCAGGCTAGCTTTGACCTGATACTGTTGGACGAAAACATGCCAGGCCTCAGCGGCCTTGAAACACTGCAACGTATCAAGGAAATACTGCCAGAAGTCCCCATTGTCATGGTAACCAAAAGTGAGGAAGAAGATATCATGAACCAGGCCATTGGCTCAAAAATTGCCGACTACCTCATCAAGCCTGTCAATCCCAACCAGATACTGCTCTCACTAAAAAAGAATATTCATAAAAAAGAAATCGTCACAGAAGTTACGCAGACCTCTTATCGGCAGGAATTTGCGAAATTAGGCATGCAGATCAACGACAATCTCTCATGGGAAGAATGGATAGATGTCTACAAAAGACTGGTTTATTGGGAACTGGAATTGGAAGAAGTTGGCAGCGAAATGAGTGAAATGCTCAAGATGCAAAAGCAAGAGGCCAACAATCTTTTTGAAAAATATATCCGGAAGCACTATGAAGGTTGGATTACCGGCTCCGACAGCAATAAGCCCCTACTGAGCACAGATGTGTTCAGCAAGCGCATTTTTCCCCTGCTGAACAATAAGGATAAAGTATTCCTCATCATCATCGACAACTTGCGCTATGACCAATGGAGAATACTGACAAAGGAAATAACCGACCTGTTCAATTTCAACGATGAGCTATATTACAGCATCCTTCCAACTGTTACCCAATACGCTCGCAACGCTATCTGTTCAGGGCTGATGCCTCTACAGATTCAGCAAATGTTTCCGGAGCTATGGGTTGATGAGGATGAGGACGAAGGAAAGAACCTTAAAGAAGGGCAGCTTATCAAAACATTGATGGAACGATATCGAAGGAAGGAAACTTTTTCCTACAATAAAATCAATGATTCGGTAGGAGCAGATAAACTGCTGGCACAGTTTTCCAAACTTACCAATAATCCTTTGAATGTCCTTGTAATCAACTTTATCGATATCATGTCTCACGCTCGCAACGAACGTCAGATGATGCACGAACTCGTAGGCAACGAAGCAGCGTACAGAAGCATTACACGCAGTTGGTTCCGTCACTCTTCCATCAGAAGCCTGTTTGAAAAAATAGCCGAGTCTGGCTACAAGGTT
Source organism: uncultured Bacteroidales bacterium (assembly GCA_902773055.1). Lineage (GTDB taxonomy): Bacteria > Bacteroidota > Bacteroidia > Bacteroidales > Bacteroidaceae > UBA6382. The sequence continues at coordinate 4,651 of CACYCZ010000011.1, read as the reverse complement.
ATCATTACAACTGATCACGGCAGCATCAGGGTTGAGGATCCCATCAAAGTGATCGGTGACAAAGAGACTAATACCAATCTCAGATATAAGGTCGGCAGAAACCTGGGATATAATGCCAAAGATGTCTACGAAATCAAGAATCCGAGAAATATCGGACTGCCTTCTCCAAATATCAGCAGCAGGTACATACTCTGTGGCAGGGAAAACTTCTTTGCCTACCCAAACAACTTTAATTATTATGTAACATACTATAGAGGCACATTTCAGCATGGAGGAATCTCCATGGAAGAAATGATTATACCCCTTATCACAATGGAAAGCAAAATAAGATAAGACATGACCATTACGATACCATCTCTCAACGATATTGATCAGGCAGCCTGCACCTTTGTCAAGAATCTTGGTGAAAAAAAAATTTATGCATTCTACGGAAGCATGGGCGCCGGCAAGACTACATTTATTAAAGCCGTATGCAAACAACTTGGCATCACCGATGTCGTCAATTCCCCAACGTTTGCCATTGTCAATGAATACGCTCTCCCCGAACATGGCAGACATGTCTACCACTTTGACTTCTACCGTATCAAGAAAGAGAGTGAAATCTACGACATTGGCTACGAAGATTATTTCTACAGCGGTGAACTATGTTTTCTGGAATGGCCGGAACTCATTGAGGACCTGCTGCCTGAAAATACCGTACGGATTCACATCACTGCCAATGTGGATGGTTCCCGCACTTTGGAAATTGCCTGATTTCTAAAGTGATTTTTCCATAACGACACCCACATCAGATATCCCTGGCAATGGGTTCAGCCTCATGATATGCCGCAGTCTCATCCGGCCGCTTTGCCCTTTTTTACAATTTATTGTTGCCATAGGGTAGACGTTGTCGTAGACTGAAAGTCCTTTGCCTATAAAATTACCCTCTGCATCTGTTATATTGCACACAAGTGTATCTATAATAAGTGTATCCGGACTGTTGAGTTCTAATTCCGCCAACAGCCACAAGCACTGATATGGATACAAATGGGTAGAGCGAATCCCTACGGAGACATTATAGCTTCCACCATGGTAAACAGTATCCAACAGCAGCGTTATCGTGTCCTGACTCTCCCACCCTTCAACAGGCACCGGCTGATAGCTGTTGCATACATAGCTACGGTCACACGAAACAACCGAAACCAAAATACACAGCCCCCACAGGCATCTCAATATCATGCCCTTAAACGTAATGCTCTGCATCAGGATTTTCGGTTCAATTTTCTTGATCTGTACTCTCCTGCGGTGCATCAGGTTTGAAGGAGCGGTTACGATTGCGGTTGTGCCTATTTCTGTTCTTGTGCTTATTCTTCTTGGCCTTGTCAAAACGGGTCAGACTGTCTTGCTCTGCCAAATCGACAATAGCCGGTTTTCCCTGATCAACACCATCCTCCGATAATGCAACAGGCTTATTCCCCTGACGATTCATCTCAATTATTTCAAAAGCACGATTAACGGAAATAGTCACCAACTCGGTGGAATTTATGCTTTTATCCGGTGAATAGCAAACCAATCCTGCAATGACATCCGTCTTCACTTGATAATAAACTTTATCAGCCGTCTCAAGCGGGATATCCTTTGCCGGCACACGCGAAGCGGCCTCCATGTATGTGCTAACCTCATAGTTAAGGCAACATTTCAACTTTGCACACTGCCCCGCCAGTTTCTGCGGGTTGAGGGATACATTCTGGCAACGGGCTGCAGATGTAGAAACGGTGACAAAATTTTTCATCCATGTTGCACAACACAGCTCCCTGCCACACGGACCTATGCCGCCTATACGGCCAGCCTCCTGACGTGCCCCGATCTGACGCATCTCAATGCGCACATGAAATTCCTCAGCCAAAACTTTTATCAATGTACGGAAATCCACACGTTGGTCGGCAATATAATAGAATATTGCCTTACTGCCATCGCCCTGATACTCCACGTCACCGATTTTCATGTTGAGTTCCAGATTCTTTGCTATCTGGCGTGACTTTATCATTGTTGAATGCTCCAAAGCCTTAGCTTCTGCATATTTTTCCATATCAGAATCGCGGGCTATGCGGTATATGCGCTTTGTTCCGGCATCACTCTTGAGGTGAGTCTTGGACATCTGGAGTGCCACCAGTGCGCCTGTCAGCGTCACCGTTCCGATGTCATGGCCGGGTGAGGCCTCTACTGCTACGACATCGCCTTTAGACAAGGCCAAATGATTACTGTTCAGATAATAGTCCTTGCGGGTATTCTTGAACTGGACCTCTACCAGATCTGTCATCGTCTCACCTCCAGGCACATCGGCCAGCCAATCATATGTATTCAGTTGCTTGTCCTGCCTGCCTACTCCCTTGATAGAGAGACCGCGCTGATTACAACCACAGACAAAGTTTTTCATATTTCTATTTATTTTCTAATAAGTATGATGCACTGCAACGCCATGTCGAAGAGCACCGTTCGTGAATATACATTTTGTTCTATATCTCGTTGAGCAACAGAAAATTCTTTCACAAACCCGATGACATTTCTCTCGTTGATAAAACGCGAGAACCTGGTTGCGAACTGCTGTTCCTGACTGCTCATGAAGTTTAATTCCGCCCGATGGAAATTGTATATAAAATTCTCACGCAGCATATTCTGGCAATATTCCAGATATGCTTTTTGCCGTTCTCTTCCCCAAGAGGCCACGTCCTCGCTCCAATTCTTCAGAGCCAAGAGGTCACGGGAATAGGCCGCCCGCATCAGTTGGGTAAAGTATTTAAAATAATTGTCGGCTTCATTATTGACACTTATCGTCTGCAAGGCTTTCAGATAACTTCCACCGGCTATCCGCGCTATCTGCATCGCCATATCCCGTTCCAAACCGTTGCGCTGTTGCAACGCATCGGCAATGACCTGAGCCGGCAGAGGGCGGAAGGTTATATTCTGCACACGGCTCAGTATTGTCGGCAATATTGTAAACGTATCGTTGGATACCAATATAAAGACAGTACCTGGAGTAGGCTCTTCCAAAGTCTTCAGCAGATTGTTGGCGGGCTCGCCACGCATCTTCTCAGGAAGCCATATTATCATGACCTTATAGCCTCCCTCATAGGAAGTTATACTCAGTTGGTCTATGATGCGATCGCTCTCGGCTTCAGTTATAAGTGCCTGCTTATTGTCTGTGCCCATGATATTCAGCCAGTCTTCAAAGCCAAAATACTGGGTAGTGCTGATAAGGTCTGTCCATTCCTTGCGATAATCCTCGCACGTCGTCGTCTGACTCTTTTTTATCACGGGGAAGGAAAAATGCAGGTCGGGGTGAGCATACTTTGCTATTTGCTTGCAGGCCGGACATTGTCCGCAATTCTCACCACCGGCAGGATGCTGGCACAGGATGTAATTGGCCAAAGCTATCGCCATAGCCAGCTTTCCGCTTCCCGAAGGTCCGCTGAACAGCAAAGCATGGGGAATGCGCCCGGTTTCCACCTGACGCCGAAGAACCGCCTTGATATCTTCCTGACCTATGACATCTTTGAATGACATCTTTACCTTTCTTTATGTTCGTTCAATAAATAGCCTTGGCAACCTCATATACATAATCAGCTGTACCATTGGAATAAAAATGGATATTGGGAACGCCGGATGCCATCAGCTCCTTGCATTGGGCAATACACCACTCTATTCCCAGCCCGCACAACTGCTCGTCAGAGTGACATTTCACTGCTTCCACCACAAAATCCTCCGGCAGGTCACAATGGAATATCCTCGGCAGCATCGTGAGCTGGGACAGTTTGGTCAGAGGCTTGATACCGGGAATTATCGGCACGGTCACCCCTTCTGCACGACAGGCCTTGACGAAGTCGAAATACTTCTGGTTGTCAAAAAACATTTGTGTCACGCCATACTCGGCGCCTAATTCCACCTTTTTCTTGAACCAGCCTATATCGGTCGTCACATTGGGGGCCTCTTCGTGTTTCTCCGGATAGCATGCCACACCATAGGAAAAAGGCTTTCCCGGATTTCTGATTGGCGTACCGTCCACAAAAAAACCTTCATTGTAGCGGTTAACCTGTTCTATCAACTCGGTAGCATGGCTGTATCCTCCGTTCTCGGGCCTGAAGACCTTGTCTTCCTTGCCCTTGTCACCTCTCAGCAGCAAGAGGTTGCTGATGCCAAGAAACTGCAGGTCCATCAACACATATTCCGTATCGGTCTTTGTGAAACCACTGCACAATATATGAGGAACAATGGGTATTTTGTATTCGTTCTGCAAAGCAGCAGCCACGGCAATTGTACCGGGACGACGGCGCACCATCATACGCTCCAGCAAACCGTTGCCAGCCTCCCTGTAAACAGGTTCACTCCGATGATTGGTAATATTGATATACCTAGGCTCAAATTCACGCAGCTTGTCGATTGTCTGCCTGAGCTTATCTATTCCAGCCCCCTTCAGGGGAGGAAGCACCTCAAACGTAAACGCCGTACCTTGCCCGGCTAAACAATCCATTATTTTCATTGGCGCATATATATGAACTTAGCACTTATTACTCAAATTATGCAAAGTTAATCATTTTTCGGAAATAACTGCCCAAGCACATCAATATATTCTCCCGCGGCTGATATCAGGAGATGTATTGCAAAGATATGTTAA
>CACYCZ010000010.1 GCA_902773055.1 uncultured Bacteroidales bacterium | reverse complement strand
GCTATTAAATGAATCCGAATGACAACATCCGATATAATGGCAAAAATATCAACACTTTGCAAAGGTACAAAATAAATATTACGGAATACTCCCGCAGATAAAAAAAGTCAGGAGAAGATGCTCGCATTCAGAGCAATTCTTCTCCTGACTTTTTCGCATGAATCTCCCTCTGAGGAGCCGATTATTTCACCAGACGGAAGCCAACGTCCTCAATAGCCTTGGCCAGCATGGCCTCGTCACAGTTGCCTTCCACCACGGCCTCACCAGAGGCCAGATCCACATGGACGCTCTCCACACCGGGAACACCTGCCAATGCCTTCTCGGCAGCCATACGACAGTGATTGCAATTCATGCCTTCTACATGATAAACCTTTGTATTCATTGTTATATTTTGATGATGATTTGATTTCACAATATATTTCCTTACGACTAATGCATTAAGCAACAATATTGCCAACACTGCCGTGCAGCACCATGAGAATAATGAATCGTCGTGCATACAACATGCCTCAGTGGCCGTCAGTCGCTGCATAAAATCCACTATACCACCAAACTGCATGTAATCCACAAGACAGCCAAACCCGATGGCACCCAGAATAATACTAAACAGATACACAACCAAGGCACGACTGCCAAGCACCTTGCGCACTACCAATATGGAAGCAAAATTGCATGCAGGACCAGCCATAAGCAATACCAGTGCCGCCCCTGGCGTCAAGCCCTTCATCATCAAGGCTATGGCAATAGGTATACTGCCTGTAGCACATAGGTACATAGGCACTGCAATACACAAAACCAACAGCATAGAAGCAAAAGTATTGCCTTCAAAGACAGCAAAGACTTCGTCAGGCACGAAAACAGTAATGAGCCCTGCCATCAGCAAGCCGATAACCAGCCATTTGCCTATATCCTGCATCATTTCAACATAGGCATAGTACAACGCATTCTTACATTTCTCCCCGAATCCGGAATTCTCTAGGCTCTGCCCAGCAACACATTGCCGGCCATGACAGGAAACATCCATGGAGGTCGGACGGTCGAAGACGTTTGACAAAACTCCACCAAAGACCGAGGTCAACAACGCCGCAATCGGACGGACTACGGCAAAGGGAAAGCCCATCAGGCTATAGGTAGCCATAATACTGTCCACTCCCGTCTGGGGAGTTGCAATCAGGAATGAAATGGTAGCTCCCTTGGAAGCACCTTCTTTCCGCAAAGACATCGCCGTAGGAATTACACCGCATGAACACAGCGGAAGAGGTATGCCGAGCAAGGCAGCATTGATGACAGAGCGGAAAGAATTGCCTGACAAATAGCGGGAATAATACTTGCCGGGAATAAAAGCATGCATCACCCCTGCAAGGAAAAAACCCAAGAGCAAATAGGGCGACATCTCGTTAATCATATGAAATATTTCATGCATAGGTCTGTCCTCCACTGCAAAGTTAACACTATTTTGCTCCTGCTGAAACACAGATAAGTAAAAAAAAGGAGGCTGCTTTTCTCTTTATGGAAAGCGGCCTCCAATAAAAAGTTATAATACTAATTATGCTCTCTTAGTCTTCTTGCCAAAAGCATAACCGGCAGCAGCACCAAGCTCTTCCTCGATGCGGATAAGCTGGTTGTACTTAGCCATACGGTCTGTACGGCTCATTGAACCAGTCTTAATCTGACCAGAGTTGGTAGCAACGGCGATGTCAGCAATTGTTGTATCCTCGGTTTCACCGGAACGGTGAGAAGTAACGGTAGTATAACCGGCACGATGAGCCATTTCAATAGCATCAAGTGTTTCGGTCAGAGAACCGATTTGGTTAACCTTGATAAGAATAGAGTTGGCTGCGCCCATCTCGATACCCTTCTGGAGGAACTTGACATTAGTAACAAACAAGTCATCACCTACAAGCTGGCAACGGTCACCGATGGCAGCGGTAAGTTTAACCCAGTTATCCCAGTCGTTCTCATCAAGACCATCCTCTATAGAGTCAATAGGATATTTGGTTATCAGTTCCTCAAGATACTTAATCTGCTCTGCAGCACTCAGCTTCTTGCCGTTAGGATCCTTCTGTGTACCATTCTTCAATTGACGATAGTCGTAGTACCATTCACCGTTTTCCTGTACAGCAAATTCAGAAGCTGCGCAGTCCATAGCAATAGTTACGTCCTTGCCAGGTACATAACCAGCCTTCTTTATAGCTTCAACTATACTGTCAAGAGCATCTTCTATACCATTGAAGTTGGGAGCAAAACCACCTTCATCACCGACAGCAGTTGAAAGTCCACGTGCTTTCAGCAATTTTGCCAGATTGTGGAAAATCTCTGCACCCATGCGGATAGCTTCCTTAATAGAAGGAGCACCGATAGTACGAATCATAAACTCCTGGAAAGCGATAGGAGCTGCAGAGTGGGCACCACCATTAATAATATTCATCATCGGTACAGGCAGAGCATAAGCATTGCATCCACCGATATAACGATACAGCGGCATATTCAAGGCCTTAGATGCAGCTTGAGCACATGCAAGGCTGACACCGAGGATAGCGTTTGCGCCGAGCTTGCTCTTCGTAGGAGTTCCGTCAAGAGCCAGCATTTTCATATCGATAGCACGCTGTTCAAATACACAGTCACCCTTCAATGCGGGAGCAATGATGGTATTGACATTCTCTACAGCCTTCAAAACGCCCTTGCCAAGATAGCGACCTTTGTCACCGTCACGAAGTTCAAGAGCCTCGTTTTCACCTGTAGATGCGCCGGAAGGTACAGCGGCACGCCCCATAACACCATTTTCAAGCGTTACCTCAACTTCTACTGTAGGATTACCTCTTGAGTCAAGGATTTCTCTTGCATGAATTTTTTCAATTTTCATAATCTATAATGTTTTATTAATCGTTAAGAATATTCTTTCTTTTTCGCCTGCAAAGTTACTGATTTCTTCTACTTAAAAGAAAATCAGGAGGTCATATTTTGTCTGGAGACGCCATTTTTTTACAGACTTTCTACATTTGTGCACACAGCTGGCAGGCTTTTGTCTCATCTGACTTGCAAAATCAGGCTTTCCGTGTATTAGCCTGCTCCAAACCATAACCCTTCTTCCTGTCCTCAGCTTTGAGCAACAAAGAAATAACTATTGCCGCTAATCCAAAGCAGGCAAAAATCGTCATCGTCATAGTATAATCAATGACACCGTCAGCGGAAGTATTGGCCTGGTTGACTTTACCTATCATAATGGGTACCATAGACAGGCCTATATTCTGGATATAAAATATCAAGGCATAAGCCGTACCCAGCAACTGCATAGGAATAATCTTAGGTACCGATGGCCACATTGCCGACGGCACTAAGCCGAAAGCAATACCAAGGACAATCATTACAACAATAGCCAAATTGACAGAGGTAACAGGCAGGGCAAAGGTAATATGTACCAACGTAAGCAATATTGAGCCCATGAGCATCAACGTAGCCCCCTTACCGACCTTGTCGTAAATAAAACCGAACAACGGAGTCAGGAATATAGTACCATAAGGCAGCATCGATGGTATATAACCAGCCAGACTCTCTTCAACGCCATATTTAACCACCATTAACTTGGTAGCGAATTTCAAGAACGGGAAGACACCGGCATAGAACATCAGACATAACAAAGTGATATACCAAAAGCCGCGATTGCCAAACAACATCTTCAGGTCACTGAACTTGAAGCCTTCTTCGGGTTCAGTAACAGTCATGGCAACAGCATTGTCTTCTTTTCTATCCATAATACAGTAAACCAGATATATCAATACTCCGGCACACAACAACGCTGCCCCCAGTCCTACCGAAGCACTTACCGACCCCATCGCTTTGGCAAAAGGCAGAGAGAAACTGAAAGAACATGCCGTGCCCAGACGCGCCAAAGCAACCTGAACGCCCATCGCGAATGCCAATTCATGACCGGTAAACCACTTGACAATAACTTTGGACACGGTAATTCCGCATATTTCACATCCCACACCATATATGGCAAAACCCAGACAGGCCCAGATTACCTGCATCTGATATCCCATAAACGAACCCTCAAATTCATTGTCAAGAGCCCACCATTTTACAAGTGCTCCCACAAACATCAGAATCGTTGACAGTATACCGGTAAAACGAATACCGAACTTGTCCAAAATAATACCACCAAAAAACAAAAGTAACAGGAACACATTGAAAAAGCCATAGGAGCCAGAGAAGAAACCATAATCATCTGACGACCATCCCAGGCCTCCCTGTTCCTTTGACACTGTAACCAAGGGCTCCAGAGGAGACATGACGTCCGTAAAGAAATAGCCGAACATCATAGTTACTGCAACAATAAACAACGCTATCCAACGCGCAGTGGCCGAATCGCTCAATTTTCTTCTTATTGCTTCTGTCATATGCGTTCAAATTTATCCATTTACGGTAAAATCTATTGACTGCATATTGTCTACATCGCCTGAGGCGTTGCTGTTCAAGACGGCTTCCTGCTGATCCTTTGCCTGGATGCTTTTCAATGTTTCAGGCTTGCGCATATATGTCGGTTTTGTTTCCAACATAGATATAACATCATCATTATCCAACGTCTCTGCTGTAAAGGTATAAGTATAATATTCCCTTTTGACAGGCAAGGCATTGTCTGGTCTGTAGTATATCTGATAACGTTCATCTTCATATTCCTTTCTTGCCAGATCATCTACATTATAAACGGGCACATCCTTGTCGGCAACATCCTTGACACCAAAACCTGTTGCCAGTATGGTCACTTTGACCTTGTCGCCTAACGTTGCGTCAGATGCCAATCCCCATTTCACCTCAATATCGTCACCGAATTTAGACATAAATTCATTGACCTCGTTCATCTCGTCCATTTTCAAGGATTTATTTCCGTCTTCGGCCGAGAATGTAATATTAAACAGGAATTTCTTTGACTTAAAGATATCGTTATTGTTAAGCAGCGGTGAATGGAGTGCATTTTCCACGGCCTGTGTTATACGATGTTCACCTTCGCCATAAGCAGTACTCATGATAGCCACTCCTCCATCTTTCATTACTGTACGGACATCATTAAAGTCCAAATTAATAATACCATGGAAAGTTATAATATCGGAAATACTCTTTGCGGCTACACTCAAAGTATCATCAGCTTTGGCAAAAGCCTCATTAAGGGCCAAATCTGAGTAAATCTCCAACAGACGTTCATTATTGATAACCAACAAAGCATCCACATTCTTGGCCATCTCCTCAACTCCATCAAGCGCCTGATTAATCTTAGGTTTTCCTTCCCATTTAAACGGAATAGTGACAATACCCACTGTCAGTATATCCAGCGCTTTTGCCTCTCGGGCAATAATAGGAGCGGCACCTGTACCTGTGCCACCACCCATGCCTGCTGTGATAAAAGCCATACGCGTACCATCATTTAGCATCTTGCGTATATCTTCTATACTTTCTTCGGCAGCGGCTGCAGCCTTTTGCGGACGATTGCCAGCGCCCAAACCTTCATGTCCCAACTGGAGACGATAGGGAACAGGAGAATCATTCAATGCCTGTGCATCCAAGTTGCATACGGCAAAAGAAACATCATGTATGCCCTGATGATACATATGGTTCACGGCATTGCCTCCTCCGCCGCCTACACCAATCACTTTGATGATACACTTCTTTTGTTTTGGAACCTGGAAGTTCAGCACCTCATCTTTTATTATCAATAGCTCTTGTTTTTTCATAATTCAATATATTAAATTATTCGGCAAGAAGTTTTTTTACTATCTCTGAAATTATTCTGCCATCAGCCCTGCCTGCCATCTGTTTAGAAGCAGCACCCATGACCTTACCCATATCCTTCATTGAAGTTGCACCAAGTTGAGCTACAAGCTGCTTGACTTGAGCCATTATTTCCTCTTCGGTCAACGCTTTGGGCAAATAGCTCTCAATCACCTCTGCCTGGGCAAGTTCTTCTGATGCCAGTTCCTCGCGGCCTTTTTCCCTGAACAATGCTGCGGATTCACGGCTCTGCTTTGACAGTTTTGCCAATATTTTCAGTGCTTCGCCATCTGACAATTCATCGTTATTACCAGGAGCCGTCTTGGCTTCTATGAAATATTTCTTTATATTGCGCAGTGCATCCAAGCGAACTTTATCCTTGGCTTTCATTGCACTCATTATATCTTTGCTTATTTGTTCAAACAGACTCATATCTATACTTTTTTCAATTATTCATCCTCACCTACTATTGTCGTGCCTATATCCTGCAATTTCTTTTTCCAACGGTCTAAGAAGCCTGGTCCTTTAGGTTTCTGCTCTGTTTCTTCTGTTGTCTTGACATCTTCCTGTGCTGCAGTGGCTTCCGTTGTCTGTGGATTAAAGATTCCGTGATTCTCATCGTCAGAGAACTCTGTGCCGCAACAATTCTGAGTACCTTCATCCAATATACTGATTGCCCCTATGAAACGGCCTTCTGTTTCCTTTGGTCCAGACGTCTTTGTGAAGACCACATTTTGGATACTCTTCACTATTCGTACCTGAGATATTCCTGTAATCTTAGTAAAGGCGGGTATGATATTCTTCAAGCCACTGCCACCACCTGTAAAGACGACACCTCCTATCAGAGCACTCTTATCCAAGCCTGACTCTTTTATTTGCTGAGCCACGTTAATCAGTATTTCTTTGGAGCGGGCTTCAACTATCTCACTGAATTTCTGTTTTGTTATACCAGAGCCACCTGGGAATGTATATATAAATTCCTTTCCTTCTTCAATGGTTGCAGTCTCATTGACAGCACTGCCATATTTCAGTTTCAAGGACTCTGCCTCCTGTTCGTCTAACTGACAGCTTTCTATATCTCTGGTAATATTAGCACTTCCCAACGGAATGACAGCTACATAGCGGAGCATATTTTCCTTAAACACAACGACACTCGTTGTATCTGCACCAAAATCTACCAGCACACAGCCTGAACGCTTCTCGGAATCAGTCAGCAACATCTTAGCCTCAGAAACGGGTGTCAGCATACAACCGGCAATGTGCAGGTTTGCCTCATTAAAACAGTTTTCTATATTTGACTTCAATGCATGGCGGGCAATGATATTCATGTACACCACCTCTATATTGTCAGCAATAATACCAACCGGATCTAAACTTGTTTCTTTCCCCGTGGAATAAACTTGAGGCACGACATCGAGTATCGTACGGTTGCCCACATTGGCTTTCAGGTTCTCTCTTTCCAGTTCCTCAACAATCTCCCTGGATATTCTTGCCTCGCCTCCGAGAGATTTGTTGATGACATTGAACACTGAGTGTATTCCTTGACCGCCATAGCCGACATAGACTTGTGTTATTTTACGCTTCAAACGCTCTTCTATCCGTTCCTTAATGGAATTTATACATTGAGCAGATTTTGTTAAGTTAAAAATCACTCCTCTTCTTATAAATGCTGAAGAAGGCTCCTGAACTACAGCCTGAACGCTGATAGTTCCATCTGGCATTTTTTTGCCTGCAATACCCGTCACGTTAGACGAGCCCAGCTCTATTGCGACAATAAATAGGTCTTCTGTTGCCATATATATATATCTATTCTGTTTTTGTACAAATTATCTGATTACTATACTCTACGCTTATGCGGCTATACTTATTCCATCCGATACGGCATAACACCTTATCGTAGAATATCTTTAATTTATCCAGCTTCTCAGCAAGCTGCGTCGGTTTGCCCAAGTACAAGCTATGGTTACCAACGCGGGGCATTAGTTCCATTGTACCATCTTTAAGAACGTGTATCTGCTCTATCTGACTATTCCAAAAACTGTTCTGCTGCAGTATCTTGCCTATGCCCACCAAGCATTTTTTAGCATATTTCTGGCTTATGCTGCCCGTAGCCACTATCACGTCGGCAGGATAGTCCACATGAAACATCTTGTCGCCTTTGGAATCAATAAAATAGTCATCTCCCGTATTGCTCATGACTCTCAGGATCGGAAGGCGTTGCTCCACATTTACGTGCACCACATTACTGGCGGTCTTGTAGCTCCGCACATCCAATATAAACTGATGCTTACGCAATTCTTTCTCTATTGCCTGCAAGCTAACCTTCTCAATAGGCTTTCCAACGGGGTTAAGATGGTGTTCATCCAATATGGCCAGCAAGTCTTCTTTGGAAACGAAATTGGCCTTATCGCTATCCTTGATGCATATGACCAAGTCGTCGCATGGAGAATTGTTGATCCATGTACGCTCTTTCACAAAGGAGAATATGATGTAGCCCATCAGGACCAACATCGCCATCACCTTCAGAAAGATCCTGAAGCCAGATACTTTTTTCTTTTCGTTCTGTTCAGACATATCATGCTCTTTTTTGCAAGATTTCACTTATCTGAGACATCTTGTCATCAAGATTTCCCGCACCCAACACAACGAGGACGTCAAAGTCATGGGTGCGGACAAATTCCAGCACGTTGCTGCTCTCTATCAGCCACTTTTCCACATTGCTGTGGAGCCGTTCATATATCAACTCGCTTGTCACCCCTGGTATAGGCAGTTCACGGGCGGGATAAATCTCCGTCAGCACCACTTCATCGAATATCGACAGGCTTTGGGCAAAATCCTTGTAAAGGTCGCGCGTACGGGTATACAGGTGGGGCTGGAAAATGGCTGTAATTTTCCTGCCGTTAAAGACGCCTTTCAATGATTCTGCACAACGTCTCACTTCCTCCGGATGATGGGCATAGTCACTGAGAAGGACCAGTTTGTCAGTCTTTATCTTGATATCAAACCTGCGGTCGACTCCCTTGAATGTTTCCATTCCCTTACGAATCAGTTCGTCGGGGACACCACACAATTGGGCAACTGCCATGGCTGCGATGCCATTTTCAATATTTACCTCTACAGGTACACCTAAACGGACACCGGGAATATCTCCGAAGGAAGATTTGAAATCAAAAGATATCTCACCGCCGCCCATACGGATATTTTCTGCATGGAAATCGCCTGTCGTCATGCTATATGACAACTGACGCACTCCCGACTGGAGATCCGGGCGGAATGCCAATCCCGTATGTACAAGCAGCACTCCGCCGGACTTAATAAGATGAGAATATTCACGAAAACTCTCTAAATAAGCATCATATGTTCCATACACATCCAAGTGGTCAGGGTCTGTTGCAGTAATGATACTGATATAAGGGTTCAGCCAATGGAAGGAGCGGTCAAACTCATCAGCTTCAACAACAACATAATCACTGTCTGCACTATATAAATAGTTTGTACCATAATTCTTTGAAATACCTCCCATAAAGGCATTGACTTTCTCGGGCATCTGCATCAGCAGATGGGCCAGCATTGTCGTAGTCGTTGTCTTCCCGTGGGTTCCTGCCACACACAGCCCTTTGAGACTACGTGTCAACATACCCAGCACCTGGGCACGCTTTTGTATTTCGAACTGGTTGGCCCGGAAATAGTTCAGCTCCTTATGCTCATTGGGAATGGCTGGAGTATATATTACCAGTGTATGTTCCTTGTCACGGAATTGTTCGGGAATCAAGGCCGGCTCATCTTCAAAATGAATATCTGCGCCCTCACTCTGCATAGTTTGAATCAAGGGTGTTGAAACGCGGTCATAACCTGCCACAGGTATGCCCTTGTTTAGGAAGAAGCGCGCTATAGCACTCATGCCGATGCCGCCGACGCCAATAAAATATACCGACTTTATATCTTCTGTTCTCATAGTTAATCATTTACTTTTTCTTTGCACGATACTGCTGTGCCAACTCAAAGACTTTATCTGCTATCATTCTGGCTGCATCAGGACGAGCCAATTTGGCTGCATTTTTACCAAGCACGACAAGACGCTCGGGATCATTGACTATAGCGACAGCTTTGGGTATCAGCAACATGGGAGCCTCTGCATCCTTTATGCACACAGCTGCATCTTTATCAGCCAATGCCATTGCGTTTTTAGTCTGGTGGTCTTCTGCGACATTTGGAGAAGGAACCAGGATACTCGGTTTCTGCAACAAGCAGAGTTCGCTTATACTGCCGGCCCCGGCACGGGATATTACGAGGTCTGCAGCCTTGTAGGCTTTTCCCATATCCTGAATGAAATCACAGACATACAGATTATCGGGTTTGCCCACCTTGTCAAGTTCTGCCTTGATCTGATCCTTATAATACTTGCCCGTCTGCCATATAAACTGAACACCAGACTGCCGGATCAGGGAAAGCTGGGACATCACACTGCGGTTGATTGTACGTGCTCCCAGACTGCCTCCTATTATCAATATCGTCTTGCGCTGAGCATTCATCCCCAGGCTCTTAATTGCAAGTTCACGAGATATGTTCACGTCTCTCAGTTCCTGCCGGACGGGGTTACCGGTAAACATGATTTTTTCGGCAGGAAAAAATTTCTCCATACCATCGTATGCAACACATATCAGATTAGCTTTCTTAGCCAACAACTTGTTTGTTACACCGGCATAGGAATTCTGTTCCTGCAGCAATGTCGGTATACCCATCGATTCTGCAGCACTCAAGGTAGGGCCGCTCGCATAGCCTCCCACACCGACAACTACCATAGGATTGAATTCCTTTATTATTTTCTTTGCCAGCATCCGGCTGGTCAAAGCCTGATAGACCACCTTGATATTTTTCAACAGATGCTTACGGTCAAATCCACTGACAGGCAAACCCTTTATTTCATAGCCTGCTTCCGGGACACGCTTCATTTCCATACGCCCTTCGGCACCTACAAACAATATTTTTACATCAGGATACTGAGCCTTCAAAGCCCCTGCTATCGATACGGCGGGGAAGATATGTCCTCCCGTGCCACCGCCGCTTATAATTACTCTCAAATCTTCGTTCATTCCTGTTAAAGAATACTATATATACTATTAATGCAAAAATAATAAATCTTTCCCGAATAACATCTTTAATCAGAAGACAAAATAAAACTAATTTTCAAAAAAATTTTTATTGATGAAATTGCCGGGTTTGAAAGGATAAAAGCACTGGAAAATTCCGTTGGATTTTGACCTTCCAAATTACTCCGTCCTAACCTGAATACAGGCTTTGATGAAACATATCTCCCTGTGACCAATAAATATACACGCCGTGCAAGATTATCTATTACCGCGTTGAAGTTTATGTTTCCCGATGGTGAATGTATGTTTACCATCGCTGAACGTACGTTTCGCATCGGTGAACGTACATTCACCGACAGGAAACATAAAATTTTTCGGGGATAATGTTATTTTCACAGCCGGGAGCTACACCTTGTCTCCCCTGAAGACAGACAGATAAAGAAGTATGGGGCTTCCCATCAACTCCCAACCTACAAAAACGGCCCTCCTCAGAGGGCCTCAACTTAAATAGCAATGTGAAAAAAAATACTCTTAGTCAATATGAAACAATTGTTTCATCTATTTTCCTGACAGCGATGTCAGATACTTCCCGCCAAAGCCTCTGCGCATCTTTCACCATCAATCGCGGCTGACACGATGCCCCCCGCATAACCGGCACCTTCGCCACATGGATACAATCCATCCATCTCCACATGAACCAGTTTGTCCTTATCACGAGGTATCCGCACCGGCGCAGACGTTCTTGTCTCTATGGCGAGCATCAGGGCTTCCCGGCTGAGAAATCCATGATAACTCTTGCCAAATTGCTTAAAACCTTCCTGAAGGCGGAATGCCATAAAACGTGGCAGCCAGAAATGCAATGGGCTTGCCACTATTCCAGGGGCATAGCTGCTCTCTGGCAAGGCATCACTACAGAGGCGCGCATTCACAAAATCTGTCATTCTTTGAGCAGGTGCCGTCTGCCGGCGACCGGCCTGTCGCCAGCACTCAAATTCCAGGGCCTCTTGCAGGTACATCATCCTCAAGGGATTGTTTTCATTCCGCCAGTCTTCATGTTGCACAGAAAACAATTCGTCTTTCATCATCTGAGACATAAAACCCTCTACTGACTTTTCCGAAAGGTCTTCGGGGCGGATTTCTACAACCATGCCGGAATTGCTCCATCTGGAATTTCGCCCCGACGGGCTCATGCCGTTGACAACCACCTGATGCTCTCCTGATGCGGCAGGAATTACAAATCCTCCCGGACACATGCAGAAACTGTAAACACCTCTCCCCTCGACCTGAGCCGCCATCCTATATTCTGCCGCCGGCAGGTATTTTCCCCGCCCCAAAGCATTATGATACATGATGGTATCTATCAGATGGGAACTGTGTTCAAGACGTGTGCCGACGGCAATACCTTTTATCTCCTGCATTATCTCCTGCGCCCTCAAAAAGCGATAGACATCCCGTGCTGAATGGCCTGTTGCAAGAATCACAGGTCCCTGAAATTCCTTCCCATCTGCCGTCAGCACGCCATAGACGCGGGAATTGCTGACAATCAAGGAATTTACGCACATATTAAAATGAATCTCCCCTCCATGCGACACAATCGTATTACGCATGGATTCTATGACTCCAGGCAATTTATCTGTTCCTATATGGGGATGGACATCTGATAAAATAGAAGTATCTGCACCATGCTGGCAGAACACATTCAATATTTTCCCGACATTCCCTCTTTTAGTACTTCTCGTATATAATTTCCCGTCACTGAAAGCCCCTGCGCCACCTTCGCCGAAGGCATAATTACTTTCCGGATTTATCATATGCTGGCGGGAAATCATGGCTATGTCCTTCTTGCGGGCATGAACATCCTTTCCACGCTCCAAGACAACAGGCTTTATGTGCAACTCTATGAGCCGCAATGCAGCAAACAAGCCTGCAGGTCCTGCGCCGACAATTATCGCACACGGCTTATCAGACACAATGGGATAGTCTACTTCCTGATATTCTGTCACAGAAGGAATCTCATTGATATATAAACGGACGGAAATATTATAATATATCTTACGCTGACGGGCATCAATGCTCTTTTTCGTAACCCTGAGAGCCTGTATGTCTTTCAACGGAACACCCGCCTCCTGGGCAGCAGCCATCTTCAGGGAAGAAGGTTCACAAGCCGTCTGCGGACTTACCCTCAATACAACATCTCTCTGCATCCTATCTCTCGCCTCCAAACAAGTTTCTCAAGGCATCCTTGACATTAGAAACAGGAACAAGTTCTATCTTCACTTTCTTGGTATCAAACGAGCGGATATTCATCTGTGGCAATATGAAACGCCTGAAGCCTTGACGCTCGGCCTCAGCAACACGCTGGGCTATACGCATCACCGGGCGAATCTCACCGCTCAGTCCGACCTCACCAGCCATACAGGTAGACTTGGCAACAGGGTAATCCGCATTACTAGACAAGACTGCAGCAATTACAGACAAGTCAATCGCCGGGTCTGACACTCTCAATCCTCCTGCAATATTCAGAAATACGTCTTTTTGAGCAAGTTTGAAAAACACTTTCTTTTCAAGTACAGCCAAAAGCATATTCAGCCTGCGGGTATCAAAGCCTGTAGCTGAACGCTGAGGAGTTCCGTAGGCAGCTGTACTGACCAAAGCCTGAGTCTCTATCAGCAACGAGCGTGCACCCTCAATTGCAGAAGCCACAGACACACCGCTCATACCCTCATTCTCTTTGTTCAACAGCAATTCGGACGGATTGGACACAACATGTAATCCCCCCTCGCGCATCTCATAAAGACCTAGTTCATCAGTACTGCCAAACCGGTTTTTCAGGCTTCTCAACACTCTGTAAAAGTATTGTCTGTCACCCTCAAACTGCAACACTGCATCAACTATATGCTCCAAAATCTTTGGTCCTGCCAATGAGCCATCCTTCGTTATATGGCCGACAAGGAATATGGGTATCGCCGTTTCCTTCGCAAACCTTAATAACGATACGGTGCAGGTCCTTACCTGAGACGGACTTCCCGGGAAGGCATCGCCCTGCTCGGAGGAAATGGCCTGAACCGAATCCACAACCATCAAATCAGGCTTGAGCTGCCCTGCATGCTCATATATTTTCTCCAATGAGGTTTCACAAAGGATATAGCAGTTTTCAGAATTCAATTCCGGATTGGCCTCCCTCAAGCGGTCAGCTCTCAACTTTATTTGATTTTCATTCTCCTCACCGCTTACGTAGAGGATTTTCAAATGGCGAAGCCTAAGAACGAGTTGCAGCAACAGGGTGGATTTACCTATTCCCGGGTCACCTCCCAGAAGAATCAATGAACCTGGCACAACACCGCCGCCAAGCACCCTGTTAAGTTCAGTATCTCCCGTATCAATACGCAACTGTTCGGAAGCAGCCACAGACAATAAAGGTATTACCCTTGACTGGCTTTCAGATTTCGGACTTAACGTTGCAGCAGGCTTTTTTGCAGGTGAATCTACCGGTACCCGAAACTCCTTAAAAGAATTCCATGTACCACATGCAGGACATTTACCTATCCACTGCACCGACTCATAGCCGCACTGGTCGCACACATACATCAACTTGTTCTTTGCCATATCACTGACTATTCTATTCCATCTGCCCTCTGAAACTCAGCCTCATTCACGACATTGTCCGCACTAACAGGCGTGTCTTCCCTACGCTTGGCAAAACGGCTTACACTGAGTATCATACCGATATAGACACAATTTACTATTGTTGACGCACCACCACGGCTAATCAATGGCAGCGGCTGTCCTGTGACAGGTATCAGGCCTACTGCGACACACATGTTCACCATAGCCTGAATAACAAACAGCAACGACAAACCCATAACAAGAAAAGCAGGAAAATTTCGCTCGCACTGTCGCGCTATCTTACCGGCACGGAAGAACAATATTATATACAACAATGCCACCCCAATACCTCCTATCAGACCTAATTCCTCTATTATGATAGAATATATAAAATCAGAATATGCCTGACTGAGGAAATCACGCTGTACGGAATTTCCCGGCATTTTACCTATAATATTGCTCGTGGCTATTGCTATATTCGAATTTGCCACTTGGGCATTGTTTGTCATATCAAAATCCTTTGGAGTAATCTCCTTGGTCTTAGAATCCACATGATTCGTGAATTTTGCGATACGATGTTTCCAGGTAGATATACGATGGCCCATAGGCATTACGTCAAGCGTTTTTTCAGGAACCATCATCATAACGGCCACACCCAATGCAGCTGCAATGGACAGGACGCCCAACAGTTTCCCTATCTGAACCAATGGAACATGTCCTATAAACATCATCAGCAGCACGACCAGAAAGAGCAAAGCCGCCGTTGAGAAATTTTCAGGAGCTATGATAACACATGTCGGGACGGCCAGATACAATATATATTTGAAAGCATGCTTGTCAGCCCCTTTGGGCGTTTGAGTAACAGACAATATTACTGCAACAGCTATGACGATTGCTCCTTTAGCCAATTCTGAAGGCTGCACCGGAATACCGAAAATAGGTATTACCCGGCGAGCACCATTAATCATCTCGCCGACAAACGGAACCATAATCAACAGCAACCACGATGCAGGAATAATCAACAACGGGTAAAGCTTAAACCATCTGCATGGTATATTATGAACAAGAAATACTATCACGAAACCCACTAACAAATACATTGAATGCTTAATTACAGGCGTCCAGTAATGACCATCCTTATAACTCAATGTACTCGTTGCACTATACACCTCTATAACAGAAATTGTACACAACAGGAAAAATACAATCCATATTACAGCATCACCATGAAAGAGTGTATGTATGTAATGCTCTTTACTACTTTGTTCCGATAATTTCATAAACTTAATTATCCTATTATTTTCTCTAACTGATGCACCAGATCCTTAAACATACGACCACGTTCAGCCATATTATTGAACAAATCAAAACTGGCACAACATGGACTAAGCAACACCGTATCCCCAGGCTGGGCCAAACGATGACACTCAGACACGCAATCTGCCATGCTGTGAGTATCAGAGACTGGAATTCCCATACCATCAAAGAAGTGGTGCAACTTAGAGTTATCAGCACCCAGATACACCAAAGCACGACATTTCTCTCGAACCAAGTCTTTTATTTCATTATAGTCATTACCCTTGTCCTTGCCTCCCAATATAAGAATCACTGGAGTCTTCAGACTTTCCAGCGCATAATAACACGCATCAACATTTGTTGCTTTTGAGTCATTGATATACATTACGTCGTTAACAACTGCGACCTTTTCCAAACGATGTTCCACACCTTTAAAATCATGAAGGCATTGGCAGATAATTTTTCCGTCCACTCCAACCAAGTTCGCAGAAATACCTGCGGCCAATGAATCATAAAGATTATGAGTTCCCTGGAGAGCCAAATCCTCTTGTTCCATATTTATAGGTACAGGATATTCAATCTCAAATTGTCCCTCCTCAAGATAACCAATCGCACCATTTTTCTTTATTTCGGAAAATGGACACAAATGACTTTTAATACCATATTTTTTCAACTCGCTACTGATAATCGGATCATCCATCCAATAGACAAAAGCATCATCCTCCGTCTGATTTTGTATGATACGCATCTTGGCATCGATATAATTCTGCATATTGTTATCATAGCGATCCAAATGATCTGGAGTGATATTTAGCAGTACTGCCACATCTGCCTTAAAATCATACATATTATCCAGCTGAAAAGAACTCAGTTCTATAACATAATAATCATAGCTGAATTCTGCAACCTGAAAAGCAAGGCTACGGCCGATATTTCCAGCTAAGCCGACATTGTATCCTGCCTTCTGGAGAATATGATATATCAGAGACGTCGTGGTTGTTTTACCATTACTACCCGTTATGCACAGCATTTTGGCATTAGTATATCGACCGGCAAACTCTATCTCACTGATTATCGGAACATTCATCGCCTGCAACTTCAACACAACAGGTGCATCATTCGGAATACCAGGACTTTTTATCACTTCATCTGCATTCAAAACCAATTCCTCCGTATGACCTCCATCTTCCCATTTTATCGCATACTGATTGAGGAGATTTTTATATTTTGCAGTAATATTTCCACTATCTGAGAGAAAAACGTCAAATCCTTTCTTCTGGGCCAAGAC
The DNA here is from genome assembly GCA_902773055.1 of uncultured Bacteroidales bacterium. Taxonomy (GTDB): domain Bacteria; phylum Bacteroidota; class Bacteroidia; order Bacteroidales; family Bacteroidaceae; genus UBA6382. The sequence continues at coordinate 8,265 of CACYCZ010000010.1, read as the reverse complement.
TGCAGCTCCCCAGCCACTTTCTCCACCACCTAAAACCACTATTCTGGACATATCTATTACCTTATTTTCAAAGTTATAATTGTTGCAGCTGTCAAAATCATTGTCACAATCCAAAAACGAATTGTAATCTTAGCCTCATGAAAACTATTCTTTGGCCACTTGGGAAACATGTAGAAACATTCTGGGTCCATCTGTTCAGGAAGAACACGGAAATTGTCATGAATCGGTGTCCGTTTGAACATTCGCTGCTTACGCCCGCTATGCTTGCCTTTCTTGAAATACGTCGTCTGCAATATCACACTTAGACTCTCCACGAAAAACACTCCACATAGTAACGGCAAAAGCAGTTCTTTATGCACGATAATTGCAAAAACACCAATAACTCCCCCTATAGAAAGGCTGCCAGTATCACCCATAAAAATCTGCGCAGGAAAAGCATTATACCAAAGAAAACCAATTAAGGCTCCGACAAAGGCACTGGCAAATATTACCAGTTCTTGAGTTCCGGGAATATACATAATATTTAGGTAACCGGCAAATTCAATATGACTGGACACATATGCCAACAATCCGAGCGCAACTCCTATGATTGCAGAATTACCTGCTGTCATACCATCCATACCATCATTTAAGTTTGCCCCGTTAGATACCGCCATTACCACAATAACCGTCAAAAAAACGAAAAACATCCATCCTGCAGTCTGTTTATATGGGCCACAAAACGCGAAGAACGAACTATAATCAAGGTTATTGTTCTTGAAGAATGGTATTGTTGTCTTTGTTGACTTGTTATCCTCATATTTATGCATACAGGTCACCTGACCGTTTTTCACCACTTCAACATTTTCACGTATTACCGCATCAGGACTGAGGTATAACGTCAGTCCGACAATCAGTCCTATACCAAATTGGCCGGCAATTTTCAGCCATCCATTTAAACCATCTTTGTTCTTCTTGAAGATTTTAATATAGTCATCTGCAAATCCCAATATGCCCAGCCATATTGTCGTAACAAGCATCAGCAACAAATAGATATTGCGTAAACGCCCTAACAAAAGACATGGTACCAAAATGGCTACAATAATAATCACACCTCCCATTGAGGGTACCCCACGCTTATTGACGCCATAAGGATCTATCGATGCGTCACGTTGTGTCTCGCTAATGTTATGACGACGCATCCATTTAATGAAATATTCACCAAATGTTGCAGAGATAATCAATGCAAAAATAAAGGCCAATAAAGCACGAAAAGAAATATAACTCCATAAGCCAGACCCTGGAACTCCAAAAGTCTCTAATAAACGAAACAAATAATACAGCATCTTTTACCCGTAATGTTTTAACTATTCATTTTTAAAAATATCACTCAGGATTTCTTTATCATCAAAATGATGTTTCACACCTTTTATTTCTTGATAATCCTCATGTCCCTTTCCTGCCACGAGGACAACATCTTTTGCATTAGCCATCATACACGCCGTCTGAATAGCCTGACGCCGATCTACATTTATTAATACTTTGCTTTTTTGTTCCGGTTGTATGCCTTCCAACATATCTTTTATTATTTCTTCCGGCTCCTCATATCTGGGATTATCACTTGTCAGTATTATCCGGTCGCCTAATCTGGCTGCCTCATACGCCATTTGGGGCCGTTTTCCTTTATCACGATTACCCCCGCAACCACATACTACAAGTATCTTTCCTGCATCTTTCAGCACCTCACGGATGGTATTCAACACATTGACCAACGCATCAGGGGTATGAGCATAATCAACAATTGCTACATACCCCTTAGGTGAATGCAATATCTCAAAACGCCCTGATACTGAACGTAAAGTACTTAAAGCCATCAATACTTCCTGAGATGACCGCCCCAGCATTACACCAGCACCGTAAATCGCCAAAATATTTGAAACATTAAATTTGCCTACCATTGGAATATGCACTTCGGTTCCATTAACCATCAACTCCATTCCCTGAAAAGACATTTCTAATATTTTTCCATGAAAATCAGCTAAACGTTGCTGAGAATAAGTTTTTATTTCCGCATTACAATTCTGCACCATCACCATACCATTCTTGTCATCAGCATTGGTAATAGCAAACGCATCAGGAGTAAGTTGGTCAAAAAAGGCTTTTTTTGAATTACGATAATTCTCAAAAGTCTTATGATAGTCCATATGATCTCGGGTCAAATTGGTAAAAATTCCACCTGCAAAGTGCAGCCCGCCTATTCTGTTTTGACATATAGCATGAGAGCTGACCTCCATAAAAGCATATTCACATCCTTCATCTCTCATTTTACCCAATAGACGATTAAGTGTAATTGGGTCTGGAGTAGTCTGAGAAGTTGGATATGATTCATCATTAATATAATTACAAACCGTTGAACATAACCCGCATTTATATCCGAATAGACGGAACATTTTATATAACAATGTTGCTATTGTTGTCTTTCCATTAGTACCGGTGACACCTACTAATTTCAACTTTGACGTCGGATCACCATAAAATTGAGTAGCCAGTGCGCCAACACTTTGTTCTGTGTTTTCAATTCTTACATATGTAACATCATCCTCTAATTTATCAGGTAACCGTTCACAAACTATCACAACCGCACCCTTTTGTAAGGCCATTGGAATAAATTGATGACCATCCGTTTGCGTTCCGCACACAGCAACAAACATATCTCCAGAAACCACCTGTCTGGAGTCTATGTTGATACCCTCTACATTTACATTTTCATTTCCGACTATTTCTATCGGTTTTATTTTTGATAATATTTCAGACAACCTCATAGTTCCTGTTTCTTTATAGTGTCTTGTTTTATTTTCACGGTATCTATTTCTTCTATCTCTGGCATAGCTATTTTATTTCTTCCTTTGTCCATACTCAGACGGAAGCGTATTTTCTCACCTTTTACAACATGATGTCCAAAAGGTAAACTCTGCTGCCGAACAACACCTGTTCCTTCTACTTGCACTTTCAACCCCAGCCTTTCTGCCTGAAAAACCGCATCTCGAGCTCCCAACCCTGTAAAATCTGGTACAATAGCAGCATCGGGCAAATTTTGAGACTTCAGCACAACCTTCTTGCTCTCTATTGCTGCCCGACCCAATGCTAAGTTCTCTCCGTTTCCTTCCATCTGGCAATGGAATCCCAAGTCTTGCAGCACTTCATGAGTATAATTCATATTACCATACTCAACAATCGGCATATAGGCATGTAGTGTATCTTTTGCCATATTAATTTCCGGTTTCATCGTACTTTTCATCACCATCTCCGCAACTTTTTTGAAAACAGGACCACATTGTCCACCACCAGATGCGGGCAAACCATGCTTCAGCATACACACCATGCAACTATATTGAGGTTTTTCAGAAGGAAAGTAACCGGCAAATGATACAAGGAAATTGGCCGTTTTACCTCCGCCTGCCCAAACCTGAGCTGTACCAGTCTTCCCTGAAACATTAAAATATTTTGAGCCTGCTTTTTTACCCAACCCTTGTCCGACTACACGCCTCAGACAAATTTGAAGATCCTTAATAGCCTTGGAAGATGCCATCTGTTCACGTATCACCTGCGGTGGGAATTCCTGAATAATTTCCCCATTACGCATTGCGGCTGTAACAAATCTGGGGCGCATCATTCTTCCGTTATTGGCAACTCCATTATAGAAATTTATCACGCTGATCGGAGGCACCTGTGTCTCATATCCTATACTCATCCAAGGCAATGCCGTATTGTACCAATTTGCCCAATGCTTACCAGTTTTATCCTTTCGGGGACGGCGTATCACAGGAGGGGCATAACCAGGTATCTCCAGATTCAGGTCCTCGGCAACACCAAGACGATATATTCCATCAACAAATTTTTCAGGATTATTATGATATATCTTATCTATCAAAACGCTGACACCGATATTTGACGAATATTCCAAGCACTCAGAAGCCGTCAACACACCATATCCTCCTCTATGCCAGTTATGGTCTTTCATTTTGCGTCCATACATCATCTTCTGACCACCGACGCAATCAACTCTGTCAGTAATTTTCAATTTATCATCATTAAACGCCACGAGGAAGGACATCGGCTTGAAAACAGAACCTGGTTCCATCAAGTTACTGACAGCAATATTTCTCCTCTCTCTATATTTGCCGTCAGCACATTTAGACAGATTAACAATGGCCTTTACGTCTCCTGTAGCTACCTCCATCAACAAGACCACCCCATCAATGGCATCAATTTCTTTCATCTGATCCATCAAAGCTTTCTCGGCAAAATCCTGCATTTTTACATCAAGAGTTGTCATGATATCAGCCCCGTCTATTGGAGGTACATCTATAATATTCAACCATTTATTTCGTATTTTTTGCCTATGCGAAACACCAGGAGTCCCACGCAACAGACTATCATAAGCCAACTGCAATCCTGATCGGGCTGAATCTTTCCCTGGATACATATCTCCTAATGTACGGGAAGCCAGAGAACCAAAAGGCTTTTTAGTTTCATTGAAAATTTCTGAATGTATACCGCTTCTCAGCATGCCCGTATTCAGATACGGAAGTTTACATACCTCCTTATAATCCATATATGACATTCTGTTGGGATATACCACCCAATGCCTACTCTTCTTTTCATAGCCTTGTTTCAAATGAGTTTTGAACCACGACACTTTTTTTTCAGGGAAAATTCTGTTAAGGCCTTCCGACAAACTATCCAGTTTTTCTATAAAGATAGAATCACGGAAACGCTGCGCGCTGACTTGTGTCAAGCTATCCCTGTCCTTCACGATGAAATCAATATAAACTTTATATTCCGGCAGTGATGTTGCCAGCAATTGTCCATCAGCACTGAATATATTCCCTCGTGTTGGAGCAATCTGTATATCCTCCTTCACTTTGCGCTCGCTTACTTGTACCCAGAAGCTTCTCTTGACAAACATTGTATATGCTGCCTTACCAATAATGGCAAGAGCCAGCAATGTAAAAAACAATGCCAGGATACGGTAGCGCTTCAGTGTTGTCTTATATGGAAATTGTTTCATCAGTCATCCAGTTTTATTTCATAAGGAGGCTCCGTATTCGTCCCCAATGTCGTATCGCCTATTGATTTCAACATCTCCTCTATCTGACTTTCACGGCATCGTTGCAGCAATTGGGACGAACGCGTCAAGGCATCATAGCGCTTATCTGCCAATTCCTTCTTCAGGGCATCTATCTTTATTATTTCTTGCTGTGACGCATAGCGGTTCGTGATATAGAGTATTGTCAGAATAATTACCAAAATTATCAGCACTGCATGTTTACGAAACCATCTTGCATTGAGAATATCACCGCCAAGTACACTGGGCAGTGACCAATTAATGCGCACTTCCTCTTCACCTTCATCAGAAGTAAAAGCGTCAACTATTTTCCTCACAGACGATTCATCCTCTTCAGTTTCTAAAGGCTTAGCAGCTGCCAAAGCCTCAGCTTCTGCAGCATCGCGTTGTGCATCATTAACCTCAATGGTAAAATCCTGCAACTGTTCCTGATTTTTTTCCTCTGCTTCTGACATACTATTTTTTTATAGCAATTCTCAATTTTGCACTTCTACTCCTGCTATTTGCTTCTTGTTCTTCTGCAGTCGGTTCTATCGGACAACCTTTCATCTGGCAGAGAGGAGAAACAACATTGCCATAGAAATCTTTCTCCATTTCCCCTTTACCATTTCCCGAGCGCATAAAGTTCTTTACTAATCTGTCTTCCAAAGAATGATATGACATTACCACAAGTCGTCCGCCAGGCCGAAGGACTTCTACTGCTGCTTCAAGCATCTTGCTCAAAGCCTGCAACTCGCCATTAACCTCAATACGCAAGGCCTGAAACACCTTGGCCAGATCTTTTTTTTCACGCGCTGGATTCAGTTGCTTCTCAACAGCCTGGCACAGCTGTTGAGTTGTACCGATTTTCCCATTTCGCATACGATAGGTTACTATCGCATTTGCAAGAGAACGGGCATTGCGCAATTCTCCATACCAGGCAAAAATCTCCGATAACTGCCCGACTTCATAATTATTTACTATATCTGCAGCCGTCAATTCAGCACTTTGATTCATCCTCATATCCAACGGCCCGCTGTCTCGGAAAGAAAAGCCTCGTTCAACCGTATCAAAATGATGACTTGAGACCCCCAGATCAGCCAGGATTCCATCTACAGGAAGAGCATCATAATAACGGAGCCAGTTTTTCAAATATCGGAAATTACTTCTGATAAAAGTAAACCGATTATCCTGCATGGCACCCTTTTCTGCATCAGCATCCTGATCGAAGCTATACAGATGCCCTCGGGGAGATAATTTTTCCAGAATAGCCCTGCTATGCCCGCCACCACCGAAAGTCACATCCACATATATCCCATCGGGATTAATGTTTAATCCGTCCATACATGGTTGAAGCATCACCGGAATATGATAATTATCCACAGTCATTTTTACAGAGATGATTGGTCCATTATTGCCTCCAGATCCATGCCGATGGAATCAGCACTTCCTGATAGGAGTTTATCCTTTGCCCATATTTCTATCGTGTCATCCATCCCGACGAAAGTCACATCCTGTTCTATCGACGCCATTTTCAAGTAGCGCTTCGGTATCAGGAAACGCCCGCCGGAATCCAATGTTATCCAATCAGCATCTGCAACATAGCGCCTGAACAATTCCTGATGTTTATGATTCCATATACTGAGTTTGGAACGCAAGTCATCCAGACGCTTATACCATTCATCTTCCGTATATAGCACCAAACAGTCCTCAAAGATATCCTTGCGCATAATGAGACGGTAGTCTGCACCTGCACAAAGCATACGACGGAAAACAGCTGGAAGAAAGACCCTTCCTTTCATGTCTACTTTCGCATCTACGGTTCCTGTCAGACGGTTCTTTTCCATACGTGATAAATTGCAAATTCAAAATTAATATTATTTCCCCACAATTCCCCACTTACTAATGATTTTTTTTATTTTTTTTTGAGGATTAATTTCTTAAATAAATCTTATTTTGTTATTATACAGTATATTAAAGCGTATTAAATTTTTATATTTCGGGGTGAAAATTTTTCCCGTAAATACATTGTTTCAATCTATAGACCCACAGCAATAATCAAGGAAACTGTATTCATACAATTTCTATCATCATACATTCACAATTCTGTAGTTTTTGTTCTTATTTTTGTTCCCTTCACAAAAATATATTAAGTTTGCCCATTAAAATACGTTTAATCCCCAACACAACAGAAATGAGACTTTTAATATTGACATTATCTTTCTTCTGCATGGCCCTTACCGGCACAAGTGCCAAAAACAGCAGTGACAATCGTACCAAAGTTCTTTTTAAAACCGACAAGGGCAATATCACCATTGCCCTATACGATGAAACTCCGTTACACAAGGCCAACTTCATCAAGCTCGTCAACGAGCATTACTACGACGGATTGCTCTTTCACCGCGTCATTAAAGATTTCATGATACAGACGGGTGATCCCCATTCCCGCAACGCTGCTCCCGAGGCCCGTTTGGGTGAAGGTGATCCCGGCTATACCATTCCGGCGGAGATTAAGTTCCCCCAACTTTTCCACAAACGCGGTGCAGTAGCTGCAGCCCGTCAGGGAGACATGGTCAATCCGCAGAGAAACTCCAGTGGCAGTCAGTTCTACATCGTATGGGGCAAGGATTTTTCTTCCGATGAACTCGACAAGTTGACCCAGGTTGTTGAACAGCGCAGTCGCGGTGCCTTGAAATTCAGCAAGGAGGTAAAGAAAGAGTACCTTAAGACGGGTGGCACGCCCCATCTGGATGGCGCATATACCGTTTTTGCCGAAGTCATTGATGGCATGAAAGTCATTGACAAGATACAGTCTGTACGGACTACCCAGTCCGACCGCCCTGTCAACGACATACGCATTCTGTCCGCCGAAATCATCAATCCATAAAAATGAGGTATATCGACCATTGGGGGAGAGCCTGTATTTCCCCCAACAGCCGATATATCGCTCCTTTTCTTCAGTTTTTATAGTATATACCCTACCGGCATATCGCTTCCGTGTAACATTACCTCTTCAGGATTCCTGTATCACGGTCGCTCATATTGATTTGCCTGTAGGGTGACTTGTATTTACCACCACCGTTTATTTTCCAAGCCACATTAACCGACAGCCAATTGCAGATGTCCTTGCCATATAAGGCCAACAGCTTGTGCATATCTCTGTTGATGATTTCCGTTTC
>CACYCZ010000009.1 GCA_902773055.1 uncultured Bacteroidales bacterium | reverse complement strand
GCGGTTCACGAAGTTGCCGAACACGGCGACGAGCTCGCTGTTGTTGCGCTGCTGGAAGTCCTTCCAGGTGAAGTCGTTGTCCTTGGTTTCCGGGGCATTGGCCGTGAGAACGTAGCGGAGAACATCTTCGCAGCCGGGGAACTGCTCCTCGTATTCGTGTACCCATACCGCCCAGTTTTTGGAGGTGGAAATCTTGTCCCCCTCCAGGTTCAGGAACTCGTTGGCCGGCACGTTGTCCGGGAGGATATAGTCCCCATAGGCCTTGAGCATGGACGGGAACACAATGCAGTGGAACACAATGTTGTCCTTGCCGATGAAGTGCACCAGCCTGGTGTCCTCGTCCTGCCACCATTTCTGCCATGAGCCCCATTTCTCAGGGTTGCTCTCGCAGAGTTCCTTGGTGTTGGAGATATATCCGATGGGGGCGTCAAACCATACGTAGAGCACCTTGCCCTCGGCGCCCTCCAGGGGAACGGGTATGCCCCAGTCTAGGTCGCGCGTCATGGCGCGGGGCTGCAGGTCCATGTCAAGCCACGACTTGCATTGTCCGTACACATTGCTCCGCCACTCCTTGTGGCCGTCAAGTATCCACCTTTTGAGCCAGTCCTGATATTTGCCCAGTGGCAGGTACCAGTTGCGCGTAGGCCTCTTCACCAGTCCGTGGCCGGGGTTGTTCTTGTTGGTGGGGTTAATCAGTTCGTCGGGCGACAGCGTGGAGCCGCACTTCTCGCACTGGTCGCCGTAAGCCCCCTCGAAACCACATCGCGGGCACGTTCCCACGATGTTGCGGTCAGTCAGGAACTCGCCCGTCACCTCGTCGCAAAACTGCTCCTCGGTCATTTCTTCGAGCACCCCCTTGTCGTAGAGAGTCTTGAAGAAGTCGGCGGCAAAGCGGTGATGGATGGGGCTGGTCGTGCGGCTGTAAATGTCAAACGAAATGCCGAAGTCCTCAAACGACTTCTTGATGAGGTTGTGATACCTGTCCACCACGGTCTGAACGTCAACGCCCTCCTTGCGGGCCCTGATGGTGACGGGCACGCCGTGTTCGTCGCTGCCTCCGATGAAGACCACCTCCCTGCCTTTAAGTCTGAGGAATCTGGCGTAGATGTCGGCAGGTACGTATACGCCCGCCAGATGTCCTATATGCACGCCGCCGTTAGCGTAAGGCAGTGCGGCGGTGATAGTCGTTCTCTTAAACCTGTCCATAGAATAAAAAAATATTTTTCCGTGTCAAAATTACATAATTCCCCTGACCTCAGCAAACATAACCGTCCTAAAAATCCACACACCCTCTCCTATAGCGCAATCCTGTATCCGAGCGTCAGCATGATGCTGTAGTTTTTTCTACCGGAGGCCGTAACGTTTGCCAGTCCTATGTCGCCTTGGATGCCGGCATTGATGAGCTGGTTGAATTCGTAGCCCATACCGATGCTGATACCGGTATCAAAGTGGTGCATACCTTCTCGTGAAAAGGTTCTTTTGTCATAGAAGAATCGGGCGGCGCCCGTCTGGCTGGTATCACCGCTGGTGCGGGATTTTCCTCCTATGCCGTATGCCACATATGGTCCTGCCGAGAGATAAACATAATGGGGTAGGCTCAGTGGGATATAGTAGTGAACAAGGAGGGGAATGACGATATAGTTGGTCTTGTTGACCATACCCATCTTTGCCGTGCGCAGGTTGCCGTCATTGTCCAGTACCGGTTGTCCCTGGTCATCATAGAGGGTAATTGTCTGGTCGTGGTCTTTCCAGCCTTTGGCAGAGTAGAGAATACCCGGTTCAATGGCCCAATGCTGGTTCAGTTCCCATTCCATGCCGCAGCCTATGTTGAAGGCTCCGACAAGTTTGGAGGAGCCGCCGTAATGGGAGGCCCATCCACCTCCGGCATGTAAGACGATTTTTTGAGCAGAAACGGAGAGGGCACTGGCGGCAAGGCAGCAGAGAAGTAACGAGCGTACAGTCATATTGTGCAGAGGGTTTTATCTTTTTTTGTGAAACGGTTTGTGTTTTGCTTTTCCGGCATTTTCTGTCCTGTGACCCTGCGATTTTCTTTTGCGTTTTTTGAAACCCTTGTCATCCCAGTTGTCGGATTCGGCGGTATGGTCCTTGGCGTTGGCTCTCTCTATGAAAATCCTCCGCCCGTTCACGATGATGCCGTCTACGGCATCTTCCAGCATGGCAGCCTGCTCTTCAGGGACTTCAAAGAAGGCAAAGTTGCCCATCAGGTCAATGCGTCCCACTTCGATGGGACGTTTGGAACATTTGTTCAGCAGTCCGAGCAGTTCTCTTGGATAGAGTTTGTCCTTTTTGCCCAGCGGAATGAAATAGCGCACATATCCTGCTTCAGCAGTACCGTTTCTCTTGTTTTGCTTCTTCTTGGAGCCACGGGTCTTGTCACCGTCACTGCTCTTTCCTCCTTTGGGTTCTTCGATGTGGGGAGCGTTGGCATAGTATTGCAGGAAACGTCCGAACTCTATTGTCACGAAGCGTTTGATGATATCTTCCTTGTCCAGCCAGTCCAGTTTGTGAAAAACCTCGGGCAGAAACGGTTCAATGGCTTCTTCGTCTACATTGGTTCTTTCCAGGGTGTCGATGGCGTTGAACAGTTGTTTTGCGCATATATCCTTAGGTTCAGGCAAGGTCTTTCTGACAAATTTTTTCCCTATCTCCTTTTCTATCTTTTTAATTTTACCCTGCTCTCTCAGGTGGATGACCGATATGCTGGTTCCCTTTTTCCCAGCCCGTCCGGTGCGCCCGCTGCGATGGATATAGTTTTCTATGTCTTCGGGCAGGCCGTAGTTGATGACGTGGGTGAGGTCGTCAACATCAAGTCCTCTGGCGGCAACGTCTGTTGCAACAAGCAGTTGGGTGTTGTGGCGGCGGAATTTTGTCATGGTCAGGTCGCGTTGTGCCTGCGACAAGTCTCCGTGCAGGGGTTCGGCATTATATCCGTCCTGTATGAGTTTGTCTGCAACTTCCTGAGTTTCTATTCTGGTTCGGCAGAAAATGATGGCATAAATGCGCGGGTAATAGTCTACGATGCGTTTTAGGGCGACATATTTGTCACTGGCATGGACAAGGTAGAATTCGTGGTTTACCTTTTCTGCTCCTTCGTTGCGCGAACCGATGACGACTTCTTTTGCGTTGTTGAGGTATTGCCGTGCTATTTTTTCAATTTCTTTGCTCATCGTAGCCGAGAAGAGCAGTGTGGTGTGCTCCTTGGGGATGGCCTCAAATATCTGTCCGATGTCTTCGGCAAACCCCATGTTGAGCATCTCGTCGGCTTCGTCAAGCACGATTCTCCTGACTCTGTCCAACTTGGCGGCACCTCTCTTCCATAGGTCAATGAGACGGCCTGGTGTGGCGATGATGATATGCACACCTTTCTGGAGGGCATGAATCTGCCGTTCTATGCTGGCCCCGCCGTAGACAGGCAGGATATGTATGTTGGCGACATATTTTGAAAAGTCGGTCATGTCGCCGGCAATCTGCAGGCATAGTTCACGCGTGGGGCATACCACTACGGCCTGCGTATATGCTGCGTCGGTGTCGATATTCTGTATCAGCGGAATACCGTATGCTCCCGTCTTGCCTGTTCCTGTCTGGGCCAGTCCTACGAGGTCACCGTTTTCTGCCAGCAATTGCGGGATGACAGCCTCCTGTATGGGCATTGGCGAGGCAAATCCCATGTCATCGATGGCTCTGAGAATAGGGTCGCTGATGCCGAGTTCCTGAAAAGTCATTTGTGAAAAAAAGTATATGTTATCAATAAATCAGGGTGCAAAGTTAATGCATTCTTCTCTCCTTGCCAACTCTCTGGCCGTCAAAAAGCATTCAGGAATGAAGGAAACCTGCCGGCAGGGGTTAGGGTAGGAAGCAGATGAGCGCTTCTTTTCCGAATCCGTGATTTTGAGATTCTTGGTCAATCTTGCAGTGGGGAAGACTTCAAAAGTCTTGTCTTCTCAGGAGAGTGCAGGCAATATTAACAATTATTAACAAGCAAAGGTAACGATTTGTTTTGTGTATGTATACCCCCATAGAAGGCTCTGTAGGGAGGGTGAATTTTGCAGGCCTGCTGGTTTTCACTGGCAGGCCTGTCAGTTTTAACGCGCAGGCCTGCCAGTGAAAACTGCATGGCCTGAGAAAAATTCAGGATGTATCATGGAGAGCATAAAAAGATAAAAATATGTTAATTTTGTTAAACAATCTGCTTTGACAACAAGAAATATTTCCAAAACTGGTGAACGACGGGGCCGCTGTCGGATGAAACAGATATGTAGTTTTTCTTTTACTGACGGTCTTGCTGCCACTCTGACCAGATATATGGTCAGAGTATAGATTAGATACAGGTAATCATGGTATTTATAGAGAAAAAGCAGGTGGTTTTTTTCAAAAAACACTATCTTTGTCGCAGATAATTTTTCAAACGAGGTTATGATGAAAATGAAATTGATGGTTTTGTCCATTGCTGTGGCGTCATGGCTGGTTCCTGTCCTGTCGTGGGCAAACTGGAATGACCCCACGCTGACAGCCGACTGGAAAAAAGCAGTACTGGGCACTGCTTTTGAAGTGACGTATTATAATGCACCCTCTGATGCCCGGATAGGTATTTTCCCAAAGGGTGGCAGTGCAGAGGCTCCTGTGGTTTATAAAACCATAGCTAAAGGTAGTGGTGTGGTGAATCTGACTCTTCCTGAGACAGCGGGTACCCACCTGTTTTCTGCTGTAATGTATACGGTAAAAAGCGGGAAGGTTGAAGTTATATCCGAACCGTTGCAGTTTCCGGCAGACAAGAACACTGCTATCCTTGAGATGAAGACCGACAAGGAGATGTATGCCAAGGGAGCAGTGATAACAGTGAATTATCGGAATGCACCTGTAGGCAACGGTGACGCTATAGCAATCTATCCGCAATCGAAAGGGAAACTTGCAGCAGAACCCGTGGCCAGACAGACGGTGACAGCGTCGGAGGGCAGCGTGACGTTCAAGATATCGGATAACGGTTACTATAGCATACATTATTTGTTTGAAGGTGAAAAAATTCCGGGATGGGATGCGGCAGATATCATAGTAGGTACACCGGTGACGCTTATATTGCCTAAACCAAAGTGTATTCCCGAAGAGGATGTCATCGTGGAATATAAAGGCTTTTCCAAGAACAACAATGACTGGATAGGTGTATTCCCGTTTGTTTCAAACACATCAACGGCTGAACCTTTGTATTCAGTGGAAATACAGGGATATACCGCAAGCGAAATAGTTATTCCGTCGGGCACACTTGCAGAGGGCTCTTATCGTCTGGTAGCATTCCGGCACAATTCACGTAATGCGCTCAACTCACTGGCAGTGCGCCTTACTATCAGCAGTGGAACCAATTCGTTGCAATATTCTGACGACAAGACAATAACATATTATAATATTGTCAGTGCCAAGGACGGCCTGTGTATTTCAACGGAGCCACTGGCCAAGGAAAAGGACAAGCAGAAAATGATGAAACTGGTTGCCCTGAATGAACAGTCCGACTATGTACAATGGAAATTAGTGAAGCGTGAAAATGGCAGGACCGACATTATAAACAGGGCAACAGGAGAATATATCCTGACATTTTCTACCTTATTAGGCAACTCCAATTATTCCAAGATGGGAATTCCAGAGGAGACAACCAACAATGGTTTCACATTTAGCTATCTGGGTAAAGACCAATATGCTCTTGGCAGCCTGGAGGATGATGGCGTAACCCGCTATTTGGCAAATATAGCGAGCGGGGATATTGTTACCATGAAAAAAGAGTCCGACAGCGAGTTTGCATGGCAGATGATACCTGTGGAAACAGTAGTGACAGGCATAAAGGAAGCCCGGGCAGCCAATGAAAGCGTCAGGGTACAAGATCATCATATTGTTGTGACAGGTAATCAGGATTATACCTTGTGGGACGCTGAAGGCAAGGCTGTCGGAAAGCACCAAGTCGTGATGCCAGGCGTCTACATGGTCAAATGGGCTGATGGCAGGAACGTAAAAGTATGTGTAAGATAAAAAAATAAAGGACAAGATGAGAAAGTTTATCATAATATATATGCTTGTTTGCCTGTTGTCAGGGCAGGCTGTTATGGCACAGGAACATTATGTCATGTCAGTAGCGGCAAGTACAGCGTCATGGGCATCTTTGGAAACACCGGTTGTCGCACTGCCGGCTGCCGGTGGTGAAGCAGTGGTAAAACTGAACACCAACCTGAACATGCAGGTTGTAACAAGACCTGCATGGCTAACACCCACCTTTGAGGACAAAAACACCTTGAAGGTAGTAGCCAGGGCAAATAACTCAAAGAATAAGCGCCAATACAATCTTGCCTTGAAAGGCAAGGAAGGCAAGTCGCTGACCGTGCAGATATACCAGTATGGTTCAACCCCTGTGGCAGTGACAGACAAGTCAGAGGTATCCTTTTACGGTGACAAGTTTGTAGACAGTTTCAAGGTCATGTCCAATGTAGACTATACTGTTGAAAGCCCGGAGTGGCTGAAAAGGGAATATGCTTCGGACGGCAAATATGTCTTTTCAGCCAAGAGGCTGTATGGTCAAAGTAGCCGTGAAGGTGATATATGCATCAATGACGCCTCCGGCAATCTGCTGACGAAGGTAAAGATTAATCAAAGGTATCATAAGTCCAACTGGTTTGAAAAGCCGACGTTTGCCGTTATATCCGACATACATGTGGGCGACGAGACTTTCGGACAGATATACAGCTACAGAATGCCTCGCGTGATAAAGACGCTCAACAAATATGACCCCACACTGCAGGCTGTCATTATTATCGGTGACCTCGCCGACCATGGAAGGGAAGAGGAATACAGGCAGGTAGTGAATTATTTCAATAACCCGTCGACGCTGAACCAGCAAATAGAGAAATATTTCATCCGTGGCAATCATGACAATATTCAGTCAAACGGTAAAAATTACTTTACGAGCATTGTTCATCCGGAGGTCAACCGTTATTTTGAAATCAAAGGCTATCCCTTCATCACGCTGAGCAGCGACAACTCGCTCTACAGAGGCGAAGGATACAACAGCAGCACGCTGGACTTCCTGAAAAAATCGCTCATCGCTGCCGACAGGGATTATCCCGGCAAACCGATATTCGTATTCTCCCACCTGTTGCCCAAGAATACCATAATAGGGTCCTATCCCGTGTCTACCGGTGACCAGGAGGCGTGTGCCGACGGGTTGGACGAGATTTTCTCCCAATATCCGCAGGTCATCAGTTTCTCAGGACATACTCATCGCAACATCAGCACCCCGGCACAGATATATCAGAAAAACTATACGGCCGTCAACGACGGCAGTCAGAAAAGGGATTCATACAGCGGCGGATATAACCACCTCGGGGCCCAGGACGAAGTGGACTATGACTGCATCACCGAGGGACTGTTCGTGCATATCTCTGAAGACGACGAGGTGGTCATTGAAAGATGGAACACCTCCCGAGGCGTCAACTATGAAAACGACTGGGTGATAGCTCCACCGTTTGACGGGACGAACTTTAGCTACATGAACAGGACGGGGGGAAAGGCGCCGTGGTGGCCGGCCGGTGCAGCTCTGACGGTGGGCGAAAAGACCAAGACAACGTGTCACCTTACCTTCCCGCAGGCTATTGACGACGGCGAGGGTGTGAACTATTACAGGATTGACGTCGTCAACGCTGCCGGGACAAAGGTGATGTCTACCCTGGGGCAAAGTGCCCTGCAATATATGGGACCACACAGGCCTGACCATATCACCGTGCCGCTCAAGGACCTGCCGACTGGTGTGCAGCTGACGGCGTCGGTATATGCCCGCGACTATTATAACATGGACTCCCCGACATTGAAGGTGACGTTTACGCTGGAGTGACCCGTCAAGCCGCAGGCTTTTTGGAACTGTGGTATTATGGAATTACGGAATTTTGGGATTTCCGTCTATCCGTAATTCCGTAAATCCATAGATCCGGACTTCTTACTTCAGCCTTCGGGACTTCTTGGCCACGGTGGTTTTTCACGGGGGCAGGAGATAAACGGGGGGATTGTCGTAACTTTGCATCATGGAAAAGGTTTTTTATGACGCCGTGACACCTGAAGGGCTGCGCATAGTGGCGGAAAAGGCGGTGACCGACGTGGTTTACTGCGGATTGTTTGTAGATGCTGGTACGCGCGACGAAGTGGACGACGGCGGCGGGCTGGCTCACTTCTGCGAGCATGCCTCGTTCAAGGGGACGCCAGGGAGAAAGGCGTGGATGATACGCAACTGTCTGGAAAGCGTGGGCGGTGACATCAACGCCTATACCAACAAGGAGGAAACGGTGTTCTATGCCACCGTGGGCAGAAGAGATCTGGACAGGGCCGTAGCCCTGCTCTTTGACATCGTGTTCAGAAGCTCCTACCCCGAGGCCGAGCTGGAGAGGGAGAAAGGGGTGATCATCGACGAGATGGACAGCTACAGGGATTCGCCCGCCGAACTGATTTACGACGAGTTTGAGGAGATGATCTTCAGGGGACACGCCCTGGGGCGAAACATCCTGGGCACCGCCGAGAGGGTGGGCGCCTACACAGCCGATGACGTCAGGGCATGGGCGCAACGCCATTACAGGGTTGACAATGCCACCTTCTTTGTCTACGGCAATGTTGACGGCGAACAGGTGAGGCGGCTGGCCGAGAAGCATGGGGGCGGACTGGTCCGGGGGGCGGCGGCGAAAAGGCGCATGCCTCTGCCTCCGTATGTCAGTGAGGTCCGCACGAGGGAGCATCAGACGCATCAGGCCCACGTCATGACTGGCGCCAGGGCATGGGGCAGCAATGACGACAGGAGGTGGGGACTGGCCCTGCTGAACAACATGGTGGGCGGACCGGGCATGAACTCGTTGCTCAATGTGGCGCTCAGGGAAAAACGGGGGCTGGTCTACACGGTGGAGAGCTCGCTGTACTGCTACACCGACGCGGGGGTGTGGTCGGTCTACTTCGGATGTGAGGAGAAGGATGTGGCCCGGTGCAGGAGGATTGTGGAGGGCGTGCTGGAGAGACTGGCCGACAGGCCGCTGACCGAGGGACGGCTCAGAAAGGCCAAAAAGCAGTTTATCGGACAGCTGCGCATTGCCGAGGACAACTTCTGCGACCATGCCCTGGCATTGGGCAAGATGTATGCCCGGACGGGACGGCTCAGAAGGGTTGACGATATCTGCCGCAGGATTGACGCCCTGACGCCCGAGGAGCTGCAGAGGACCGTGCGCGAGGTGCTGGACAGCGGTGGACTGACGACATTGGTATACAGATAGTCAAGCCGCAGGGTTTTGGAACTATGGAATTATGGATTTACGGAACTGACGGGCTTTTTGGCCACGGAATTTTTGGAGTTCCATAATTCCATAGATCCAAAAATCCATAGTTCCATGATTCCATAATTCCATCCTTCATCGGGACTTTTCGGATTTTTTGTTGTACTTTTGCAAGATAATCGTTAATACTGCAACAAAAAACAAGATGGCACTGAACTATATCTGGATAGCTTTTTTTCTTATCGCTTTTGTGGTGGGGACGGCCAAGACCCTGCTGGGCGATACGGAGGTGTTTCCCGACATGATGAACAGCACCTTCGTGAGCGCCAAGACGGCCTTTGAAATCTCGCTGGGACTGACCGGCGTGCTCTCGTTCTGGCTGGGTATCATGAAGGTGGGCGAGAAGGGCGGCCTCATCAACGCCTGTGCAAGATGGCTGAGCCCGTTCTTCTCCAGACTGTTTCCCGACATTCCCCGGAATCATCCCGTATACGGCAATATCTTCATGAATTTTGCCGCCAATATGCTGGGGCTTGACAACGCGGCCACGCCACTGGGACTGAAGGCTATGGCAGGGCTGCAGGAACTCAACCCCCGCAAGGATACGGCTTCCAACCCCATGATTATGTTTCTGGTGCTCAACACGAGCGGATTGTGTATCATCCCCGTTTCTGTCATGGTGTACAGGGCCCAGCTGGGTGCAGCGCAGCCTACCGACGTGTTCATACCTATCCTGCTGGCTACATGTATCGCCACGCTGGTGGGGATTGTCGTTACGGCTCTGGTGCAGCGCATCAACCTGATTGACAGGACGCTCCTGTTGGGTATAGGCGGCATAATAGGTTTTGTGGCTCTTGTCGTATGGGGCTTTTCACAGCTGGACCGGGAAACCATGAACATGGTAGCCACCACTGCATCCAACATCCTGCTGTTTTTGGTTATCATTGGATTCCTGCTGTCGGGGATGAGAAGCAAGGTGAATGTATATGACGCCTTCGTGGATGGTGCCAAGGAGGGATTCCAGACGGCTGTCAGGATTATCCCCTATCTGGTGGCCATACTTGTGGGCATAGGCGTGTTCAGGGCCTCGGGAGCCATGGATTGGATCGTGACCGCCGTCAGGGAGGGGGTGGTATGGCTGAACATCCCGTCGGAATGGGTGGACGCTCTGCCCACGGCACTGATGAAACCGCTCAGCGGCAGCGGGTCAAGGGGAATGATGGTGGATGAAATGACGGCCTATGGCGCCGACTCGTTCGTGGGGCATCTCTGTTGTCTGTTGCAGGGCAGCACGGATACAACATTCTATATCCTTGCAGTATATTTCGGCAGTGTCAATATCAGCCGGACACGCCACGCAGTGACCTGCGGACTTGTGGCTGACGTGTGTGGCTCGATAGCGGCCATATTATTGTGTTACATGTTTTTCGGATAATCTATGGCAAACTTCAAGTCTCTGGCTAAAGATACGGCTCTTTACGGTTTGAGCAGTATCATCGGCCGATTCCTCAACTATCTGCTCGTGCCCATCTATACCGCCAAGATGACGGCCGAGAGCGGCAGTTATGGCATCATAACGAATATGTATGCCTTGACGGCGTTGGTACTGGTGCTGCTTACTTTCGGAATGGAGACTACCTTCTTCCGCTTTGCCAACAAGGAGGGCGAAAACCCCCGGCGCGTGTTTGCGACAGCCCTGACGGGCGTGACGGCAGCGTCGTCGCTGTTTTTCATCCTCGTTGTGCTGGCGTTGGCACCCATAAGCCGTTTTCTCGGCTATGCTGCCCATACCCAATATGTGTGGGTCATGGCTCTTACCATCAGTCTGGATGCCGTGAGGGCTATACCGTTTGCATATCTCCGCCAACAGAAGAAAGCCCTGAAATTCGTCATCCTGCAATTGTTTAACATTGGGATGACTATCCTGTTGAATATGGTATATTACATCGCGCTCGACGGCCACGAGCCTGGGGCGGCATTCTATATCAACCTCGTCTGCTCGGCGCTTGTCACCCTGTGTCTTTACAAGGAACTGGCTCTGGTGCGCAGCGGGTTTGACAGCCGACTGATGATGCGTATGCTCAGGTATGCATGGCCCATTGCGGTGCTGGGTGTTACCGGTATCCTGAACCAGGTGGCCGACAAGATACTCTTTCCCTTCATCTATAAGGAGGCTGACATGCAGATGCAGCTTGGCATATATGGCGCATGCGTGAAGATAGCCATGCTCATGGCCATGATAACCCAGGCCTTCCGCTATGCCTACGAACCTTTTATTTTCGGTACGGCTCAGGGCAACAGCAACGAGGTGCAGGCCACGGGTATGAAGTATTTTCTGATGTTTACCCTGTTGGCATTTCTTTGTGTCGTAGGGTGGCTTGATGTGCTGAAATACATTCTGAGTCCTGATTACTGGGCAGGGCTCAGGGTGGTGCCTGTTGTCATGATTGCTGAAATAATGATGGGAATATACTTCAACTTGTCGTTCTGGTACAAACTGAATGACCGTACGATATATGGGGCGCTGTTCTCGGGAGTGGGCTGCGTGTTGCTCGTCATGGTCAACGTGTTCTTTATTCCCCGTTACGGCTATATGGCGTGTGCATGGGGCGGCGTGGTCGGTTACGGTTCAGCCATGATACTCTCCTATGTGGTGGGTCAGAGCCAATACCCCGTCAGTTACCCTCTGAAGAGTATGGCTGTCTATACAGTCCTTGCAGCCTTGCTGTTTGTAGCGATGAGGCTTGTTCCCTCAGGATGGCCTCTGCCCCTGCGGCTGGCAGTCAATACAGTCTTTATCCTGTTATTTGCAGGACATATCGTATACCACGACCTGCCTCTGGCATCGCTGCCTGTGGTAGGAAAATATTTCAGCAGAAACCACTCTAAATAAAAATAAAGATGAAATTATTGTATAGCCTCCTGTGCCTCTTGACAACCGTTCCCGCAGTGCATGCAGACGACTACCTCTATTTGTACTCTAAGGGTAAGATACAACTGAGAACGTTAGCCGAGGAAGTTGACAGTGTGGCAGTGGTCAGCAAGAGGATATTGAGGATATACGATAAGGACAGGCAGGCCCTGTATAGCGGTCTGTTGTCAGCCGTAGACAGTATCGTAATACGAAGTTTCGGAGAGGAGAACTTACCCATTGCCGACATCCTGGATGTGCGTTTCAATGCTGACGGAACGGCTTACGATGCTTCTCCTATGCAGAATACGATTCAGACCAAGCGCATAGAAAATATAAGCACTTATTTTCATCCCGTCTATAACCGCTATGTAGCCCGTTTTCGCAACACCTGGGGCAAGATACCGTCAGGCTACTTCAAGTTTGATTACGAAAACATTCCTGAAGTCAGGCAGGCACTTGCCAACGGCCATTCGCTTGAAACGGTATTCATGGTAGACTATGAGGGCACGACGTATCCTACGTGCAAGTTTTTTACTTCTCATGAGAACGGGGGCACGGGCTTCAGCATCCCTTCGGCGACAAATGGAATGAGTCTGGCCGTGAACGCCACGACGACGAATACTTCCCAGTATTATTGGTGTTACAGCAAGACTAAACCTGTTTCCCGAAAGTATTATCATTTGGTAGGAATCTGGGACAAAGAGCATCAACTTTCCCGTCTGTATATCAACGGAAAGTTGGCTGTGACAACTCCTACAGCGGGGGAACTGTTCTTCCCACCTGCCGGGGCCTGTTGGTTCGGTATAGGATGTGATGCCAATACCAGTGAAGGCTCTGATGCCATCAACGGAGAAGTCGTCATGGCCAAGATTTACGACAAGGTGCTTTCGGCTGATGAGGTGTCGGCATTGTGGGAGAATGTCAGCTTGCAACAGCAGCAGAATGCTGAAAAAGACTACGACATGGTGACTCGTTTTGACTACCTCAACAATGTTCCAGTCAAGATAGGTGCCAAATTTGATTTCCGCTCCGTGGGGCTCGCTACGGGTGACAAGATATTGCTTACCGATGTGAAGGATTTCTCCTACTCATGGGAGACGACGGCGGAAAGACTGAATGCTGATTCGGCTTGTTTTACTATTCCCAACGGTTTCAGGTCCGGGCGCTATCGTATGGAATTGCAACGCAACGGCAAGGTGCAGGATCTGGGTCTTGTAAGCCTGCATGTGGTTGACAAGATGCCGGCCCTGCCTGCGGTAGCTGCCCACAGATGCGTATGGAATGAATCAGGTTCTGCACAGAATTCCCGAGAGGGGTTCAGGCGGACTGTAGCGCGCAATCTCTATTGCGCCGAAATGGATGTGTGGCTTACTGCTGACAACAAACTTGTCGTAAACCATGATGCCACGATAAACGGTATAACCATACAGACGTCAAACTATGATGCCATCAAGAATCAAAAACTGAGCAATGGTGAGACGCTGCCTACGTTGGCAGAGATGTTTGATATTCTGGCTGGAGCTAAGAATGATACAAAGATTCTGGTGGAGATAAAGACGCATAGCTCGACAGCTCGCAGCACGGAATGTGTAGACTCGGTAGTAGCGATGGTAAGACGCTATGGGTTGGAGAAGAAGATAGATTATCATGCTTTTTCTCTGGCTGTATGCCAAAGGCTTGTTGCTTTGACACCCCAGTCCAATATAGGTTATCTCTCCAAGAATCTTACCCCGGCTCAACTGGCTGGCTATGGGATAAACAATATGAATTATAATGTAGCCACATATGAGCTTAATCCTGCGTGGGTGTCCCAAGCACAGGCACTGGGTATTAAGGTCAACGTGTGGACTCCTTCTGACGAATCGCGGTTTGTGGAAATGATAAATCAGGGTGTTGATGTTATCGGAACAGATGATACCCCTGAATTATTGAGAACCTTGGAGTACTACAAACGCCACGCAAAAGACTGAATTGTTTTTAATTTTTTTGTCACCTCTGCATGACCTTGCTTGCGGAGCCGTCCTTGTGGCGGACGATGTTGATGCCCTTCTGCCTGAAGTCCAACCGGCGGCCGTCGAGCGAGAAGATGCTCTCGTCAGCGTCCTCCTGCTGCGTGGCGGTCACGGAAGGGATGCCCGACGTGTCGCGCGTGCGGTAGCAGGGAATGGCTATCCTGCTCCAGGGGTATGTGGTCTGGTAAACCTCTGGCGTTTTAATGGGAACGACAAAGACAAGGTCGGTTATATTCGGCGTAAACATTCTCTTTGAATTGTCATAGGTATCATCACCCAACGTCTTTGTTGACAGACAATAAGGAGGCCGTTTGGCGTTAAGATACAATGTGTTAACAAACAACAACTTTCTATATGGATTCACTCCTCCTTCATCTTTAACTTGATGGCAGAAGGCATAATCACCGATATCTGTAACAGTCTCCGGCAGTTCCAACTGGGACCACTGGTGATGGTTGTAGAAGGCATAGCTACCTATAATCTTCAGCCCTACGGGGAGACGGGGAGGATTCAAGGCAGCACAGTCGGCGAACGCATATTCGCCTATTTCACGGATAGTGGACGGCAGGGTGAGGTTGACGATGCCGCTCTCCCTGAAACATTCCCTGGGGATGGAGGTG
>CACYCZ010000008.1 GCA_902773055.1 uncultured Bacteroidales bacterium | reverse complement strand
AGAGCATCATCTTCTGCGCTACCCAGAAGCATGCCATGATAGTGCGTGATATGGTGAACAAGCACAAACGGCGACCAGCCAACAACTATTGTGAGCGAGTGACTGCTGATGACGGAGAAGTAGGAGAGGCAACACTGAGAACATTCCAAGACAATGAGAAACTATTGCCTACAATTCTGACAACATCTTATAAGCTAAGTACTGGTGTTGATGCCCGCAATGTGCGCAATATCGTATTGATGCGCCCCGTGCAGAATATTGTGGAGTTTAAGCAGATTATAGGTCGTGGAACTCGCTTGTTCGACAAGAAGTATTATTTCACAATCTATGACTTTGTGGGTGCAACGGAAATGTTCAAAGACCCTGATTGGGATGGTGATACATATTGCCCAGTATGTGGCAACTGGCCTTGTACCTGTAGGAAGAAACCTTATGATATAACAGAGGATAATGAACCAAATGTTATAGATGAGCCTGAACCTTGCCCTGTCTGCGGCAATCTGCCCTGTACCTGTGAAGGACCAAAAACAAATCTGATAGATATCAAGTTGTCAAATGGGAGAAGGTTGTCGCTGGAAACGACATGGGAACAGAAGATATTCTTTGGCAATGAGTTCGTCACGCTTGACGAATACGTGAAGAAACTCTTTGGCAGAATACCAGAATTCTTCTCTGATGCCAATGACCTCAGAGAGAAATGGTCGAATCCCGAAACCCGCGAGCAACTGCTGAGAACGCTGGACGAAGCAGGTTTTGCAGAGGATAAACTGGATATCTTGAAGAATATGCTGAAGATGCAGAAGTGCGACCTGCTTGATGTGCTGGAATATATAGCTTATGACTCAACGCCAATAGAGAGGGCGAAGAGAGTGGAGGTTGTGAAGAAACAGTATGTTGATTCATTGAGCAAGGAGCAAAGAGAGTTTGATAATCTTATTCTGCAATACTATGTCAACAATGGTTTCAAGGAACTGGGCTCAGATAATCTGAAGACCTATATCAGTATAAGATTCAACTCTATGAGTGATGCCAAGGAAAGGTTGCAGATGTCTGTTGCCGATATACGGGCACACTACTTTGAATTGCAACGAATACTGTATCAAGCTTAGCTGCATTTATCTTACCAAGATTGACACTCTGGCAGCTGATAAATAACGAATAATACTATGGACCACGCATTACCGGAAGGAATACAAAAAGCATCTATGCAGAATAGCAATGTCATGCAGGTGACTCAAGACATAGAGTTGGCTATTGCTGAGATGGAACGGGGCGATATTGTCACAATGGCGGAATTCAGAAAAATGTTTGCACGATGGAAAGATATCAAATGACATTTACCCGCCACTTCCTGACCCAATTGGACAGTGTGCTGAAATTCTATGCCGGTCAATATGTTGGGGAGGGGTACTGCTACGCACTGCTGGACCTGACCCGCGCCCATCTGTACGAACTGTTGCACGACCCTGTCAGAAACAGTTGGCCTACCGACAGACCCAGAATACGTTATTTCATGGTGTTTGACATCAATATTACTTTCCATATTCAGCAAGGACGTATAACGATACTGAATATATCTTTTTGAGTCCCTTTGGTTGAGAGCAGCTGTGACTGAGGACTGGAAGGTTGTCTTTTCATGTCCTTTGTTCACCTGTTGTCCTAATACAATAAGCCGGAGACACTATTGATGTAATGTCTCCGGCCTGAAAGGGTAAATGACGCTGACTTTATTTTACGAATACCTTGCGGCCATTCATAATGTACAATCCACGGGTCGGATGATTTACTCTCTGGCCCTTTATGTTGTAATATATATGCTGATGTCCTGCTGCGTCTGAGCCAATGGTAACAGGGTTGATGCCATCGGATTGCTTAATCTCAAACGTCTTGAACGGACTGCTGCTGCCATCGGTATTAGGTAGATAGGCCTGATTGGCTGCCAAAAGTGTTGATTCGCCGCTGCACATCTGCTCCTTGGTTTCGCCGGCAGTGATGACATAGGCCTGATTGGCGGGCAGTTGCCGGGTGGTGAAACAACCTTTTAGAAGATTCGTTTCAGGCTCTTGGACTGCATTGTCGGGCAATACGGCATTCATGCTGACGATGGCATTGGGAGTTGCCTTCAGAATAACCGGGATACCATAAGGCAATACCTCTCCGGCTGCTGCCAACGGCTGAAGTGTCACGGTGTTTTCATTCTGGGAGACGGCGGTATAGGCTGTCACACCGTCGGGTATCTGCAAATTGAACGGGAAGCAGACGGCGGCATAGCCATTGGGGGCAAATTGTATTTTTGCTCCCGGATTCTCGGCTTGCTGGCAGAGTGTGGCTACCTCGGTAGCATCCAGTGGTTTGCCCCATACGCGCGCCATAGATATGGTGCCGATCCACGGATAGTCGCAGAGCGTGGCATTGGCATCACCGCGGGTGTCACCACCGATGCAGAACCACTGCCAACCGGCAAACGGGAGATCGGAAACTTCATTACCGTCAAGAGAGCGGCTGCCTATGAGCTTTCCGTCGAGATAGATGCTGGCCTTGACGTTGCCTTCCCTGAATGTCTCGGGGTGGGTCTCAAGGACTGCTACGAAATGCTGATATTTATCTGTGGCAAACTGGTTGGCTACACCGAAGTTGGCTAGCCCCTGTGAATAATTGTAGTTGGGATAGCCGGAGAAACCGTAGGCATTGGCATTAAACACAATATTGCCGGTGGTGGAGATTTCAAATCCAGGGCCTCCGCCTGCCTGCTGCGAACTGAGGGCACTGATGATGCCGGTGCGGTCGCCTGACGGTACCTTGGCATAGAATTCCAGACTGTAACCGTCGCATAGTCCGCGCGTAAAGGCCGGGTCATAGTAATAAGGACGTTTCAGGAAGTTGGAATTATTACCGTTGCAAACCATTTCGTAACGTTGCTGCTGGGTATTGGCTTGGGTAGTAATGACGGCCTGACTGGGCTTCTCTATTGCATTATAGACTGATTGGTCAGTAAAACTGCCGTCTTTGCCAAACTGGACATCCAAAAGGCGTTCTTCGACAGAAGGCTCGGTGAATTTCTTGATATCATCATTGTTGTATATCGCACTGACCTGTTCATCGTTGAGTGCGGTATTATGAATCTTGAAATAGACGAATGTGGTGGCATTGGGATTTTCAGCTGTTGCCGGAGTATCCTCGCCAGCGGCATCGCCACCAAGTATGAAGAACATTCCCTTGCTTCGGCGGGATGTTCCGCAGTTGGGAAATACAAAGTCGCCTACACCGGGTAATGTAGCCTTGACCTGAGGTTCACCATTGACATAGATGGTTTCTGTATGCGCCCCTTTGTCAATGGCCACAGCAACATGATAGAAGCGTCCTGGATGGAGATAATATTGAGAATAAACGTGATTGTATTTTCCCCATTTGTCGGAATCATACAAATGGTGATAGATGTATTCTGTGGATAGTCCCTGGAGGGTAACATTGCCATTCGTGTCGGTATTTTTGTTGGTGGCATTGTGCATGAGCGAGAAACCGCCGCCGCCTTGGCTGCCGAGTATCTTTATGGTATTGGCATGACTCCATTTTGACGTGCTGGAATTGTAGGATGCACCGACTATCTTGTCTAAGCGGAAAAGCACTTCAACGGTGAATTGGTCCTTGAGGGCCTGACCGACATTATCGGTGCTGTTGTATTTGACATAGAAGGCACTCTTTCCGTTGTAGGATGCTGTATTGTTGTCGGTTGACTGCAGTTTGGAACTACCCAGCGAGTAGGAGCCGTCGGGAGCTGACTGGACAATAGATTCACCTATCTTGCCTACAGTATTGGTGCTTTCACCACGATTGAGGACAATATTGTTATCGGCAAAGCTGACGTCAAGTATGACACTTCTTTCTATTACTCGTGAAACGCTCTTCCAACCTGTTGCTGCCCTATAGGAAGAACGGCTATTCTCCGGGACGTACATGGTAAGGGAAGAATTTACTCCTGTGGGGAATCCCTTGAAGCTGCAGGTTTTGGCATCAGGAATCTTACAATAAACGGTTGTCAGACCATAGCAGTTCCAAAAGGCATCTGTCCCAATGGATGTCAATGTTGAGGGCAGGGTCAAAGTGGTCATTGCCGTACAGTTTTCAAAAGCGCTCCGGGCTATGGCGGTAACTTTATAGAAGACGTTGCCGTCGGGCACATAGGAGGGGATGTTGACATTAGCGCCAACTTTGATATAGCCGACAACTTCGGCTGTCTTATTCTCCTTGTCAGTAATGCGGTAGGTTACGCCGTCGTAAAAGACGAGCGAATCCCAGTCACCTGCTTTTTCCTCGATGGACATGAAATATATATGATTGGAGTTGCATTGCAAGACGAGATAGCCTGGATAGTTTACAGAGCAATCTTCAAATTCTCCGGCAAAGATTCCTGTCATGTTCAGTTCTTTGTCCATTCTTCTTTTCTCCAAATCCCATACATATAGAATTGACGGTTCGTTGGAGGTATCGTATCCGCATGGCATGTAAAGCAGACCATTGTGGATGGCTCCGCCTTGGGTAACGGCATTCATACCTCCGGAATAGGTGTCTTCCATGTAATAGGCTTCAAGGGCATCTTCGTCTTTCAGAAATACCTTGTCGGGCTTTCCTTCGCCTACTTCGGGAATCTTGAATTTCCTGACATAGTGCCAATTGCCTTCTTTACCAGCCCCTTTGGTATTGCTGACTGCATAGAGATAGTTGTTTTGACGATCTATGGTCCACAATACGACATGATAACTCATCTCATCGTAGCATATCTTCTGCACAAGGGTTGATTTGCCATTCTCAACGTCAAGACGCTCCACGTAGCAAACGCTTCTCATGCCATCATCATCATAGTAAGAATGACAGCGTGTCACATACAGGAGTGGCAGTATGTCTGTGCTTGCGTAAAACTGATTGCTGAATGCGGCTACGTTGGCATGATTATAGGTGGCTGAATTGCTGTCATAACTGGCGAGACGGAAGGTCTTCAACTTAGTTGCAGAGTTCAGACTATTGATTTTGTAAATATTACATGTACCGTAATTCTGAAGGCTGACCAGATAGTCTCCCCATGTGTCCATGCCTTGAACTCCAGAATGGGATAAGGTAAATCCCTGATTACATTCGGGAACGATAAAACCTGCTGCCCATACCATATTATATGGTACCAATAGGAGGGTAGCGATGAATATCTGCTTGATTTTTTGTACTATTGTAAACATGATATTTGTTTGAAATGATAATTATAGTTCTACATGGAAATCTCTTTTACCAGATAAATCTGGGTAGGGAAGTGGTCTGAATATCCATCCTGCCAGACACCGCTGCCTGTAGTACGCTTGGGGGAACCTTTGTAGCGACCGGTTTTGGTCGTGATATATTCAGGCCTGTAAATTTCATTCTTGAAAAATTTGAAGTCAGAACGGTCGTCTCCAAGGAAGTTGGCCGTGAAAATAATTTGGTCGAACAGATTCCACATGTTGTCATATAGCAAGGTTCCCTGACCTTCTTTACGCAGTTTGATACCCCAGGGATTGTAGAGTTCTTTCTTGTTCTTGATTTTTTTAGTACTGAGCTTGGCCCCGAGGGCTGTCGTTACGCTTCTGCTATCGGGATCATCGTTCAAGTCCCCCATGATAATTATTTTGGCATTGGGTTCCTCTGCCTGAATGGAATCAACGATACCGCGCACAATCTTGGCGACAAATTCGCGTGAATAACTGTTTGCAGCTCTTGAGGGCCAGTGATTAATGATAAAATGCATCTGCTCGCCCAACAGACTGCCGTCAATCAACAGAAAGCCACGCGTGCCGTAACCAGTTGCCTCATAATATCCAGTAGGAGGAATGAGTTTCCATCCTGTGGGTTTGAATAGACGGGGATTATAGAGCGCTGCACAATCAATACCACGGGCATCAGGGCCTTCCACGTGGATGTATCTATATCCTTTTTCTTTTAATGCAGGTTGTGCAATAAGGTCATCGAGAACACGGCTGTTTTCAACTTCAGAAAGTCCGATGAAAGCCGCACCGCCTTTAACACGATCAGTACACAACTCTGAGAGCACTTTAGACATATTGGCCAACTTGTGATTGTATTTCAATGTGTTCCAACGATAAGAACCATCGGGAAGGAAATCTTCGTCATGTTTTCCTTGGTCATGAATCGTATCAAATAAATTTTCCTGGTTATAGAAAGCAACACCACAATATATGGTTCGTTTGTTTGATGATACTCTTTGGCTGTTTCCAATTGTCCAACTTATTCCTGCGAATAAGACAATAAGGACTACAAATATTTTTCTCATAACATACTATTGTTTTATTGATTGCGCTTATCAGTGCAAAATTGAAGATTTTTTTTGACATACAAAACCTTGAAAATGAAAAAAAACAAATTTATTTCATAAATCATATAGTATTCTTGGTTTTTTTATTAAATTTGAAATTTGAATCGTAACGAGAATAAATAACAATCTGATAATATATGAATAAAAGACTAAAACTGATAGCGGTGACGTTATGCCTGATACCATGGGCACACGCGCAGGATGTCAAGACTGATTCTGTTGCAAATGATGATTTCGATTATTCATTGGTGGAAGGACAGCTTGACGAAGATGCAGAGGCCGCCAGTACTGTTACTTTGGTATCGAGTTCCCAGGATCCTTATATGAGCCAGACAGGTTATCTTTGGGGATCGGCAATGCGTTTCAAGTACAGAGCGCTGGACAACCAGTATGTTGGAAATTATTTTAACGGAGTCCGGCTTAATAATGTCGAGAATGGGCGTTTCAGCTTCTCGGGTATCGTAGGAGGCCTCAATGACGCCGTACGCAATAAGGATGGAGTAGGGTTCTATGACGGAAATACGTTCGGATACTCCCCCCTGGGTGGAGCTACAAACACGGATCTGCGTGCCAGCCACTATGCTGCCGGTCACAAGATGGGTATTGTCGGGACTAATCGCAACTATGTATTCAGGGGTACCTATACCTATGCTACAGGCCTGCTGGACAACGGCTGGGCTTTTATGGGTAGCCTTGCCTATCGTTGGGCTAATATGGACTTGGCAAATATAGAGGGTACATTTTACAATGCTTTCTCATATATGATCGGTGCCGAAAAATATATAAATGACAAACACCATGTTTCCTTGGTTACCTGGGGGGCTCCAACGGAACGTGGTCAACAGGGTGCATCAACTGAAGAAGCATATTGGCTGGTTAATTCACATTATTATAATCCCTATTGGGGATATCAAAACGGAAAGAAAAGAAATTCACGTGTTGTCACCGAGTTTGCTCCGACTGTTTTAGGTACATGGGATTGGTTCATCAGTGACAAGGCTAAACTTGTAACAACAGCAGCATTGACCTTTGAGAATTATGCTTCTACCGCCTTGAGCTACAATAATGCATACAATCCCAGACCTGACTACTACAAGAATATGCCCAGTTCTGTCTTGAATGTATATAATACGGCAGACTTTAACAATAACGATTTCCTGACATCTAATCCTGGAATTTATGACCAATATATGAGTCTATATAATTCGTGGAAGAATGACAAACAATTCCGGCAGGTACAATGGGATTTGCTTTATGCACAAAATGAAGCGAATAACGAAACTGGTAAGTCTGCTTTATATTATCAGGAAAAGCGACACAATGACCAGACTGCTTTTAATTTTTCCAGTAATCTGGATGGTAAATTCAATACTTATGGCTCTTATAATCTTGGCATTAATTTCAATACTACGCGTGGTCATCATTATAAAACAATGAATGATCTCTTAGGGGCGAACAAATTTATTGATGTTGATCCATATTCGTTGTCAGATTATGGTACTAACAGCATAGAAGTCCAAAATGATGTAGACCATCCTAACCGCAATATCAAGGAGGGGGATATCTTTGGATATGATTATTTAATTTACGTTGATAAGCTAAAAGGCTATGCTGCTAATACCTGGCAAGCAAAGAATCTTACGTTGAACATCGGTACTGATATAGAAGGGACATGGATTAGCCGCTATGGTAAAATGAGAAATGGCCGTGCTGCCGATTATTCCAAAGGCTCAAGCGGTTGGGCAAGCTTTTTAGGTGGAGGCGGCAAACTGAATATAAAGTATCAGATGGCAACCAGCTTTTTGTATGCAGGTGTTGCTGTTGAGTCACAGGCACCGCTTGCATATAATTCATTTGTTGCACCGCGCTTACAGAACAATTTTGTCAATAATCTGCAGAATGAATTGTTCCATAACTATGAATTGGGCTATCAATGGTATTTTGGTCCTGTCAGCGGAAAAATTGGCGGTTTCTTTACGCAATTTGAAGATGTTTCAGAACAGACTGCTTTTTATAATGATGATGCGGGATATCTTACATACCTCTCAATGACAGGTATTAAAAAGCAATATATCGGTTTGGAAACAGCTATTACAATCAAACTAGCCCGCAATTTAAAACTTAATCTGTATGGTACACTTTCAGATGCTAAGTATGTGAATAATCCGTACGCACAGTTGGCTTATGAAGGTTCAAATGGAGATACCTACCAGACTATCAATAACTGGATTAACCCTGTTACTAATCAGTCACAACCTCTGCGCGTTTTTATGGACGGCGTGAAGGTTGGCTCTACTCCTTTGACAGCACTGACAGCAGGTTTGAACTATAATATCAACAGATGGTACTTTACACTTAATCTTAACTATTTTGACAGGGTTTACATCGGAGCTGCCACATATTGTCGTTTGGGTAAGGTTATGGACAACAAAGAGCATAGCGATGGCAGTAAAGGGTATTACATCTCGGATGTCAGCGAAGTGAACATTAACACGGGAGAAATTTCCAACGCATTTGCTCAAGCTAAGGAGAATGGAGGTCTGGTATATGAAGCTACAACGGGTAATGTGCTCGCAGCTTACACACAACACCAAGAGAAATTCAAAGGTGGGTTTATGCTTGATGCTTCGATAGGTAAGAGTATAAATTTAAGAGGAGGAAAATTCCTGAGTATAAATCTATCGGTTCAGAATATCACTAACAACACAAACATGAAAACAGGCGGATATGAACAAAACCGTGCCGACAGGTCAACCTATATCTTCTCAAAGAATTCTTACTATTATTATGCAAATTCAATCAACGCATATCTGAATATTGGACTTAGATTTTAACATTTAATATTGATAAAAATGAAAAAGTACGTTACAATAATATTTGCAGGTTTGCTCTTGGTTTCTTGTATGAATGATTATGATACCATACAGGTTTCTACAAATGGATATACAGCCGACACTATTGATGTGCCAAATACAACTATAAGTTCATTGCTGAGCAAATATTCTTCTACAATAAGCAACTCTGCCTATCAGGAAATCACCAATGATGTAATTATAGAAGGAGTTGTTACTGGTAATGACATCAGTGGTAATATTTACCAACAGGTATATATTCAGCAGTTAGGTAATGACGGTATGGTTGATACTGACCAGGCTGGCATCTCTGTCGGTATTAAAGGATATGGGGCATTATATACACTATTTCCAATAGGACAAAAAATTCGTGTTAATCTGAAAGGACTTTACATTGGAGGATACGGAGCCCTTCCTAAAATAGGACAACCTTACATCAATATCAACGGGGCATTGCGCATGGGACCGATGACTGCTACGTATACAAAAACGAACATAATGAAAGTAGGAGAGCCTAATCCAGAATGTTTAAAGGCAAAAGAACTCAAGTCCTCAGACTTGACGTCTGCCAATATCAGTAGGATTACTCCAATGCTCGTACGTATAGACAACTGCGAAATCGATGATGCAGGACAACCGTATGCGGTTACGGAATATCAAGAAAATAATGAGACTTACTCTGTCGAACATATGATCAAATTGTCTGATGGAGGAAAGCTTACCCTGTACACAAGTACAAGTGCAATGTTTGCAGGTGATACTATACCTTCAGGAAAACTGACACTGTATGGTATACTATCTCGCTATTCTTCAACGTACCAGTTGCAATTACGATCCATTGAGGATGTAAAAGAAATGAATAAAGAATAACCTAATTGAAAAAAACAATATTATATATGAAAAAGATTACAAAATTAATCGTTGCTTGTGCTGCTTTATTTGTTGTAGCATCATGTTCAGATGTGCCCAATCCATATGAATTAGTAACAAGCGATCCCAGTGCGGGAAAAACTCTGCCTTATAAAAATAATAGTTTAAGTTCCGGTTTTACAGTTCAAACAATAGCCGGAAATGCATGGAGTCAAGGCTCTACCTATACTCAGGCATCAGGATACTCAGGTGGAACATATACTGCATCTGAGTCATGGCTGGTCAGTCCTGGTATCCAAATTGGAGAAGACAGTGCGGTTTTATCATTTGATTATACTATCCGATATGGCAGTTCTATTAAAGATGAAGAACTCGGTGATTATCATCAGGTATTAATCAGTACAGATTATGTTGACGATGTGACAACAGCAACGTGGGCATCACTGCCGTTTACTCCTGTAAAATCGCCCTATAGTGACTGGACTCTCTATTCTTCTGGAGATATTCAGATTCCACAAGAATTCATGAACCAGCAGAAAGTTTATATTGCTTTCATATACAAGTGTGGAGCATCACAAGGCACTACTACGACATGGGAATTGGAGAATTTCAGTATAAAGGAGGGTGTTGCACAATCTCAAGGCGATAACCCTGAGGTCACAGTCAAAGATCCAATAGGAAAAGGTAATGGTACTATGGATGCCCCATATAATGCATTCCAGGCAGATAGTATCAGTGCTTTACTCGCAAGCGGTGAAACAACTGCAGAGGTATATGTGAAAGGCTATATTTCACAGATTAATGAAGTTGAAACAGATAGATACGGAAATGCTATTTACTTTATTTCTGATGACGGTACTACGGTAAACCAATATGAA
The DNA here is from genome assembly GCA_902773055.1 of uncultured Bacteroidales bacterium. Classification (GTDB taxonomy): domain Bacteria; phylum Bacteroidota; class Bacteroidia; order Bacteroidales; family Bacteroidaceae; genus UBA6382. Next base: position 4,914 of record CACYCZ010000008.1, on the reverse strand, counting down.
ATATATCATGGATATTATCTTAACGGTGATAAATTTACATCTAAAGAACAAATTCAAATTGGTGATACAGTTATTGTCTGTGGTAAATTAACCAAGTACAATAACACTAAGGAAATGGCAGCTTACAGCAAGATTGTGTGGTTAAATGGCCAAACAAGTGGAAATGACAATCCACAGCCATCAACAACATTCTCTTATGGCATGGTTAATACTATTTCAGACGGAGAATTCATAATTGCAACTCCGACATCTGAAACCAACTATGTTTTAGCCACAAGTCTGGGTAGTAAGTCATACGGATATCTTTCAGGAAGCAACGTTGCAGCAGCAAATGGAATTATTGAAACCACTTCAAAAGATGTGGCTTGGACTTTCAAAGCTGTTAACGGTGGATATACCATTCAAGATTCTGATGGACGATATTTATATATGACAGGAAATTATAATAGTTTTAATATCAGTACAGAACAAACTGATGGCTATATTTGGTCGGTATCTTTTAATGCGGACGGTACGGTAAATATCCTGAATAACACAATGCAAAAGACTATTCAGTATTCACCTAATTATTCTAGTTATGGAGCATATAGTGATGTGACAAATGCCCTTCCTCGTCTATTCAAAAAAGATGCAGAAGGAGTTGATCCTTCAAACACTGACATAACAGGTAAAGGTACGAAAGAAGATCCATATAATATTGCCAAGGTGCAATCTGTTGGAGCTACAAATGTGCATGCTTGGGTTAAAGGTTACATTGTTGGATATGTAAATGGAGCAGCAATTGCAACAGGAGCAACGTTTGGAGTGCCAAATAGTGCAGAAACTGAAATATTGATTGCAGACTCTCCTGATGAGAATGACTACAAGAAGTGTGTACCTGTCCAACTTCCTGCAGGTGATATCAGAACTAATTTAGAACTCTCCGCACATTCAGATTTATATAAAAAAGAAATTATACTATATGGTCAGTTGACAACATATTTTGGTGTAATAGGTGTGAAGAGTACATCGTGTGCCCTCTATGGGAATAACGTATATGGTACAATGCCTGCTGACAACTAAAAATAGATTGAATTAAGTCATGAAAAAAAAATATTTACTCATTACATTATTTCTCGCAGGATTTATATTTATATCCTGTGATGATGATGATGAGACATTCTCAGGCTATGTCGAAAAGACGGAAGCCAATTTAAACGCCAATGATGCTTCCACAGACCCCTCTGCAGCACGATGGGAGATGCCAAAACTTAACAATGCTTACGACTACATTACGCATTATACAGAAAATGGGCAGTTGAATTATGCATTGGAATATGCACCGGAGAAAGCCCATGCACACTGGGTAGCATATCGGTTTGATTCAAACCTTAGAGCTCAGGCAGTGGGTAGAACAGATATTTGGGGTGTTGAGCCCTATTATAACGATAAAAAGCAGTATCAAGTAGATGTCCAATATTTCACAGGATACAATCGTGGACATATTCTTGGATCAGCCGAGAGATTAAACAGCCGTGAAGCGAATATCCAGACTTTTTATATGTCAAATATGTCACCAATGTTGGGTAACTTCAATGGTATTTATTGGGGTGAAATTGAAGATCTTGTTCGAACATGGGGGCGTAACTGTGAATCAGGTGATACCCTATATGTTGTTAAGGGTGGAACGATTGACGACCGCATACTGCGTACAATTTCTGTCAGTAATACATTGGGAACAGATATAGCAATGGTTGTCCCCAAATACTACTTTATTGCTGTTTTATCTTTGTCTTCAAAAGGAATAGCAAAAGCTATAGGCTTCTGGTTAGAGCATAAAGATTATGGTAACAGCACAGCTCCATACTTAAAAACCTTGCGTCGCGGGGCAGTGTGCTCTATCGACGCTTTGGAAGAATTGACAGGTATCGATTTCTTCTGTAATCTTCCTGATTGGGCAGAAGATATAGTTGAGTCACACTATAATATTAATTCTTGGAGCGGTTTATGATATTAAGTATAGCAATTTGTTTAAATAATTATAACTAATTAAAATTAAATGCGTATGAAGAAATTATTACTTTTTTCAATGATGTACATGCTTGCATTATTAGGAAATGCAAGTGAAATTACATTTGACATGACAGACCCTATAGCTTTTGGTTTTTCAAAAGCTGCTAATGGGTCCTATACACAAATCAAGAACGGCGAAACCCTGACTAAAGACAATGTTGTAATAACAGCTGCTTTTTCTACAGGTAACGGTCTGCGCTTTTTTACTCATTCAACCTTAGGTACTGTTAATTTGCGTGCCTACGTAAATTCAACGTTCACATTTTCTACAACAGATAACTCGAAAATTACAAAAATTGAGATTGAAGGTACTAATTTGGGAACTACCTATCTGACATTCCCAGAGGGCTATGATGGAGAAGGAACATGGATTGGTGATGCTACGTCGGTTGAAGTAAAATGTATAAAAAGTACAGTTCAGCTGAATTCAATCAAAGTAACGGTAGCGGAATCTGGAAGTTTAGCCGCTCCAAACTTTTCTCCATCTGCTGGCAATTATTATGGTTCCCAAACCATAAAATTGACAGGACCAACAGGGGCAAAAATATTTTACTCCCTAGATGGCCGGGAATACAATGAATACACCGCACCTTTTTTGCTTGAAGAACCTGAAAGAGATTCTAAACTCTACGAAGTTTATGCTTATTCTGAATTAAATGAACAGAAAAGTGATACCGTAACTGCAAGATATGTGATTTCTGCTGTTAAAATCTATAACACTCTGGCAGATCTTTCTGCAGCCTGTACAGCTACATCTCAAAATGAAGCTCCAATCGTTAGATTGATGTTTACGAACAATGACATGATTGTTACATATAGCTCAGGACAGAATACTTTTATTTCTGATGGTCATAATGGTTTCCTTATATATGGCAGTGGAGCAACTTTTTCACCAGGAACAAAACTTTCCGGCTATATTGAAGGGAAATTGTATTCATATAATGGTCTGAAGGAGTTATCAGTAGTAGGAGGTTGGGACAATGTAGAAGTTCTTGACCAAACTGTATATGATGTCACTTCGCAAGAAAAAACCATTACAGAGATTGTTACCAATATTGATGCTCTGGAATCATCACTTGTACAAATTAATTCTGTAAATTTTGAAGCTGCCGCTCTAACAAGCAAGGCTGTTACAGTGATGGATGAAGATGGTGAAGAACTGGTATTATATGATCAGTTTGGTGTTTTAGCTGCTAAACCATTTAATACTACAGACAAATATATCATTATCGGTTTTCCAGCCCGCAGAAATTCATCGGTCCAGATGTATGTGACTGAAATTCGGACGATACACTCAGAAGTAGCTTCACCCAGTTTTAATATTTCAACCGGTACATACGAAGAAAGTCAGACCGTTACAATGTCATCTGCCAATGCAACAAGTATTTACTATACACTTGATGGAACTGATCCTTCTTCAAAAAGTACTAAATATGAAAGGCCGATAATAATAGACGAAACAACGACAATCAAGGCGATAGCATATAATAATGCAGGTATTGCTTCTTCAATCTCAGAAATAACCATTACTATTGATAAACCCATTAGAACTATCAGAGACCTTTATGCAGCATGTACAGCAACCACGGCTGCTGATGCTCCAACGGTTAAATTTAAATTTGAAAATTTGCTTGTTACAGGTTCAAAGAATAGTAATGTATATGTCAGTGATGGTGAAAATGCCTTCCTGATATATGGTTCCAAATCAGGTTTGGAAAAAGGTGATATAATTTCCGGAACTATAACGGGTAAACTTTATTCTTATAGCGGTCTGTCTGAATTGGCAGTAAGCGACAGTTATGCAGATGTGGTAAAAGTATCTTCAGGCAATAATGTATCTGCTGTTACCAAGACACTGAAAGAAATTGCAGATAACTATAAAGCGCTTGAGTCACAATATGTAGAAATAAAAGAAGTAACATTTGCTGCCACGGCTGTCAGCTCTAAGAATGTTACCATTTCTGATGCGACAGGCTCTGTTGTTCTCCGTGATAACTTCAATATTCTGACATCAGAGCAATTTGATACAAATGCAACTTACACTGTCAAGGGCTTTGTCCTTAATTATAACGGAACAGCTCAACTTTATCCTATTGCTGTTGAAGATATCGTAAAGAATATCCCTGATGCTATTCATGGCATTAAGGCAATTTCTTCAGCCAAGAAAGGTATTTATACCATTCAAGGACAAAAAATAGAAACAATTGCCGGTAAAGGGGTTTATATCATTGACGGGAAGAAGATCTATATCAAATAAGTAAAACACTGTCAATAATACGAAGAGGGTTACATGAATATAAACATGTAACCCTCTTTGTTTAGTATTGTGCTTGTCAATATATATCTTTTTTGTTGAGATAATTAAACAGCCTACTTTATGACCATCTTTATAAGCTAGGATGTCTTCCTTTTTAAGTCGTTACAACTTGTTTTCAATGGTGCTGTTTGTTACAATAAGCTTTTTTAAAATTGCTTATGTGGATTAGAATAGATTGTCAACAATCAATTCTATTCCTCATCGGTATATGTTCTTTTATGATATTTTGAAGGCGTAAAGAGTAATTCTTCTTAAGTAAATATTGACAATAAAATCCTCGTCTGTAGCAAATCGCATAGCTTTGATGCGAATATTGTAAAATAAGTGTGAAACAAGTTTATTGCAAATTTATTTCCCAATTGTGTAGGCACAAAAAGGGAACACAACAAAAATCCGCATAAACCATCGTTTATGCGGATTTTTTATAATTTATTTTTGTTATTTTATTGCAAAATCACTTCACCTCCTCGAAAACGACTTTAACTGACTATCAATGCGTTAGCACCGGATGTTGCACACATGTCGCAAAAACGGGAATAACCATT
>CACYCZ010000007.1 GCA_902773055.1 uncultured Bacteroidales bacterium | reverse complement strand
TCTTAGCTTTCTGAATATGTTGCAAAGCCGCCTTGTTACTGCCTATCCCGTTAAGTACGGAAGCATGCAGTACTTCTATTTTGCGTCCGGCATACGGGTCAATCTTGCACAGTGAATCAATGGCCTGTTCGGCATGTTCGAGCAGGGCAAGTGCCTCCGTAAAAGATCTTCGTGCCAGATAAATATTAACTGCTCCCTGAACACAAGACGTATATTCTGAAATGTTTACAAGACCTTGTCTTTCTTCAGCCTCTAGCATTTGACCGATAATTTGCAAGGCATCATCCAGTCTGTTTTCCTGTATGGCAATGGTCGCTTGTTGATGCATATACAATAAATCATTGCCTTTCAATTCATCTTCTGTGGCGACTTTCATACCAAGCGTCTGTTTCATATTGGCAATCCCGGATCTCACGTAGGCTTCAATTTGCGGATCCATATTATCTAACTGCCGAAACACCGAGTCCGCCTGTGTCACCAAAGCGGTCAACTCGGCAACACGGCCCAAACGATAGAACAGTTCGCATTTATTCATCAACAGCCCAAGATATTGTTGACTGTTACGACCATGCAGCAGTAACACAGCAGGTTCGGCCTCTTCAACCACCTCACAAGCACGTTCATAGCTGCCACGAATTCCATAGCCTTGAATCAGTTGCAAAAGCATTTCCGTATAGAGAGTAAAGGCGTAGGTGTTCCGCTCTGTTTTCGCACGCTCACGTCCGGCCTCATGGGCATCCTCCAGCCAACGCATTGCCTCATTCTGTCGCCCCTGGGCGACTGCGGCCCATGCTTTCATATATTTAGCAGCAGCCAGCGAAAGCGTCTGTACGCCACTGGCTATAGCCTCGTCATGCATACGGGAAGCAATTCGCACCAAAGAATCGGACTTCTGCACCCATTGGTAGTACTGAAATACACCGGACATTACATGCAGGTAAATATCATAGTCACGACTGGATTGATAGTAGTTTGCTGCCGATGAAGCAAGATCATCAAACAGCGGAGCGGCTGCTTGAGGGGACTGCAGCATCTCGGTGCGCACTTTATTGGTTACAGCATCCAGGCGTTGAAGAAGAGCACCTCCCGACAGAGGCTCCTGAGCAGATGCACAAAAGGCAGAGGCAATGAATAGTAGCGTGAACAGCCACAGTTTTATAACAGTTTTCTGCATTGCTTAATCGTTTTCTTTAGTTCATCTATCCAAGGCTTGTCAACATCAGTACTGAGTTTTTTGGCATTTTGCAGACATGATAAGGCTTGCGCATAATCACCGTAATTAAATAGCCCTTCACCTATCTGCCACCAAAGAAAGGATTCGCTTATCCCCTCCCTTGGGAATCGACGGTAGTATTCTTTTGCCTCCTCCAGCAGCGTCATAGCCCTGTCTAAGTGACCCATCAAAGCATGACTGTAGATGAGCCGAAAATAGGTCTCGCTGCAGACATTGTCGTCGGCAAGAAAAACCGAATCACGTACGAGTTTCAATTGTTGTTCTCCGAGATATATGGTCTCCATAGTGTTACACGAGCTGGAAACCGTGGCACAGAATTCATCATTCAGATAGGCGTATTTTCTATTCTTTCGGCTAAAGAGATGTTTCTGCTGATGTCTCATGTTTAACACTTGCTCAATCCGTTGATTATAGTATTCCACGGAATCTGCATGCTCTTTCAAAATGGCATACCTCATCATGAGGACCTGTGATTTATTGTGAAAATGCTGTGGCATGATGGTGTCACCCCGTTGTTCATAGAAATAGGCCAGCGTAGAGAACAGGGTGGCAGCCTGCCAGCAGCTGTCTGCAAGTGCCGACCCGCGTACCAAGGCAGTTGCAGCCATTTGCTCACCCAACACGACGGAATCGGCTTTATAACAGGCCACACACAAGGACATGACGGCATCCAAATACTCTTCTGTGGCGGGTGCGTCTGCAGGAAACTTGCTTATTTTTTGCTGGTAGTACCGGATACTGTCAGCCATATTCTCTGCCTTTTGCATCCTTGTCTGTGCCACACAGGTCAAGGCAAACATTACTGCCAATATAGTAAAAATCTTTCTCATTTCAAGATTGCAAACATATCAGTCTAAAGCATCCAACAATATAAATGCCGCCCAATACTTCGGGTCGTTCCATCCATTTTCTTTGTGCATGCGCACCGTTTGCTTAGCCAGTTCCAATGACTCACGCTTTGTCTTACCCTTGTTAATCCAATTTTTGTAGAACTCCGTCATAAGAAGACAGGTGGCAGCATCATCAACCGGCCATAGCGACATCAAAAGCGACTGAGCACCGGCTTTCTTGAAACCGCGCTGAAGACCAAACACACCATCTCCGCTTATCTCACCCTCACCGGTCTGACAGGCACTGAGACCAACAAGATTGAGGCCTCTAAGATCCATAGAAGATATTTCCTGCGCAGTAAGTACACCGTCATCGACTCCTGTAGGAAGCGCCTCGCCCTGCAGGATGTTGTCTGCACCGGCAAAGTACAATCCGCAGCGGGTTAAGGGATTAGATGCGGCGTCGCCATCGTTGTAGAAACCGTGTGTGGCGACATGAACAATCTTTTTGTGTTGACCGTCAAGACTCTTAAATGATGATTCTGTTCCGTCTTTACCTAACATCAAATCAGCATGGATCTTTTCTGCATCAGACGTGTTAACGACTTTAGCAATAGACTCGGCTTCAGCCTTTGTGCCGGGAAGATATTCCAAACCAGACATGGCACCACGCATTTTTTCTGCAGTAACCCCGGTCCGAGTTGGAGCTATCTGGGGATATCGCATGGCATCCTGCTTCATCTCTAAAACTGATGTGTCGTAAACCAAGCCGCCATAAATGACAGCATCCTTTCCATCATTATCACCTGCATTCAGTGCAAGCCAACGGGTGGATGACAGACGATGCATATGATATGCCTCACCCATAGATCGTCCGTCGACCAATAAGTGCGACTCTATCGGCAACTGGTATAAAAGACCGGACGGCGAAAAATAAATGTCTTTCACGCTGTTGCCTGCCAAGGCTAGAATTGGAGTCCAAATCTTGTCCGTCAAATTATCAGAATAAAGTGGTATCTCTCGTGCCTCAATCAAAGGCAGAAATTTGACATGCTCCCAATGAGGTGACATCACCAAAGCCGCATACATGGTGCTGTCCTTACCTACGCGATAATCCACGAACTCCACGGCTATTTCATCAGGCCTCAATCTGGCATGAATATCCTTGGCATTTACCTTCAAAAAATCAAGAAACTGATAGAGCGTGTTGGCAGATGT
>CACYCZ010000006.1 GCA_902773055.1 uncultured Bacteroidales bacterium | reverse complement strand
TCCTCATTTCCGTCATAGGAGCCATGACCTTATTGATGCTCGGCATAGTTGGCGAGTATGTGGGCAGGACATTCATGCAGTGCAAGGGGCGTCCCTTATACATCGTACGTGAAACAAACCTATAAGCAGAACCTCATGCGATTCACAATCGGACAGAACATGACAAGCCTTGTTGGCAGGAGAGAAGTTGCCTGTCTGCTACTTGCCGTACTGTGCCTTATTGCATTCTTCCCAACGTTTAGCAATGAACTGATGACGGGATGGGATGACCAGTGGCAGGTCGTGAACGCATATACTTCGGGAGGATGGAGCTGGAAGAATCTGTCCAGAATCTTTATGTATTCCTTTCACGGGCAGTATTCACCCCTTAACCAGATACTATATACGTTTATTTACAGCTGTGCCGAATACAATCCGGCATACTACCATGCAGCCAGCCTGGTCATACATATACTTAACGTCTGTCTGGTCTATATTCTGGTACGGCATATTGCCGCATCAGCAACACGATGGCCTAGCGCCCGTATTTCATGGACGGCTTTCGGGGTCGCACTGATATTCGGGATACATCCCCTTCAGGTGGAATCAGTCGCATGGATGAGCGCATCGAAGATTCTGCTCTCGTCCTTTTTCTACCTATTGGCAACATACACTTTTGTCCGTTATCTGGAGCAGGGGAAAACTAGGTTTTACGTCTGGACGATCTTTCTGTTCGTATGCTCTTATTGCTCAAAGGAACAGGCCGTTATATTCCCGCTTTGGATGCTGCTGTTGTGTTATATATACAACGTCCCATTCAACAAGCAGGGGACGTGGAAGGCTATGGCACCATTCTTCCTGATGGCCATTGTCATGGGACTGGTGTTCGCGCTGGAGACAAGGTCAACGTCCATTCTTGAAGAAGGCTCCCCAAAAGACTATACTTGGTGGCAGAGGTTCGTATTCTCCTGCTATGCGCTTGTTGAATATGTCTGCAAGTTCTTCATCCCATATAATTTGCGCTACAAGTACTATTTCCCGATGGCACCTGGGGAACCGTTACCGTCGTGGCTGCTGATGTATCCAGTCCTCGTGGCCGTGCCCGTTATGTGTTTCTGGAGACAGATCAGACAAAAACCTATTTTTGTCAGCCTGATGTTTTTTGCGATACACATACTGCTTGTGCTCCATGTACTGCCCCTCGGCCGGCAGCATATCGTTGCGGACAGGTATATGTACCTTTCAGTAACAGGCCTTGCCATGCTTACAGCCATTCTAATTTCTCGACTACAGATAAGTGCGAAATGGCGTCCTTTCATGTGTTTGCTGGGTTGCGGCATTATCGTATTCTGTATGTATCGGACATCCCACTATACCAAGCTATGGCGCACGACAAACGACATAAATAAACAGACTATAGAAACACCAATTAATAACAATGAGTAAAACTAAAATGAAAAAGACATGAAAAGAAAGAAATGGATTATCGGAATGGCTGCGTGTATGATTGCCGTAGCCAGCAATCTGGATTATGCCCGCGGTGGTTATGGGACATCCTTAACTAATCTACGCGGGGGAGATAGAGGGACTGTTTCATGTACCGCACATGATGCCTTTGGAAATCAATTGGAGTGTTACAAACTACCCCATGATAGACAGGTGATGTATATCTGTACATTATATCGTGTAACCGTTTATGTTACCTATCATTGTTGTGAAGGATGGAGAAAATGCAAGGACAGAATCTCATGTAATGACTGTAGTTATTGCGATTGTAACTATGATGCACATCCAGTGACGCTAAACTATTACTTTTACTCGCCAGTCCAAGCAGATGCAAATTCACAGGCAGATAATTTTATTCAAGAAATGTCACAGGATGGTTCGACTGTATCAGTAAAAGACCCCTTTATAGATATAGTGAACGCTCCTACAGAGGTTACGGAGACGGAATGTATAGACAATAGTGCTAATACCACATGCCTTCCTGAAACAGGCCTTTGTCCAACACTTGTGGCATCTTAACGGAGACGACTAATTAAAATCATGTTACATACAATTATTCAATTACACAAATGAAAAGAACAATCCTATTTTACGCTATTTTTGCATCCTTGGTCTCTCTTTATTCCTGCAAGGATATGAGTGACAATAATGTATTCCCTATAAACCGTCAGTTCTCCGACCAGCTTACTCTGGATGAGCCTGTTCAGATTTTGCCCTACGAAGTTTCAGGCATAGAGACCATTGAAGTTCCCGAAAAGCAGGAGCACTATGACATCTACAGTCTGATAGACACCGTTTGTTGTGTGCCACTTGAGACAAATCCAGATTGTCTGATAGGCAATATTGACAAGGTTGTGTTAGATGGATCCCTGCTGTTTGTCTTTGATAAGCAAAACAGTTCTGTTTTCCGTTTTTCTGAGAACGGTAAATTCTTGGGAAGAATCGGCAATAAAGGACAGGAAACTGGAAAGTATTTGACGATACGGGATATGGCATTGAATACGAAAGACAGAACCATAACCCTGTTGGATACGGACAATGCGAAGCTCCTTATATACGATTATAACGGGCACTTCATCAAAGAACTACCGCTTTACTACCATTTCAGCCAAATGGAATATGTTGGTGACAAACTGGCAGAATACACCTTTGTGGCAAATAACAGCAACTTTCCGCCAGTGGATAATAACCGGCTTGTGATATCCGAAGTAGGGCAGAAACCTGTCTATGCAGGATTCCCCTATGCAAGCTCGCTGCGAGATACTTTCCACTGGTCATCACGAAAGCCTCTGAATGCAGTTGCTGGCGAGGTGCTCTATCACGAGCTTCGCTCAGATACAATATGGGAGGTGAGCGAGGCTTCATGTCATGCACGGTATCACCTGTCATTCCCGGACAAGGCAGCACAGCAGAAGAAGCGTCAGATAGATTCGGATTCCGAGTACTCCGAATATCTCCAGAGGGGACTTCACTTCAATGGCGATTACTCATTCACTAAGGGATGCATGAATTTACTTCTTGGTCAAAATAATATTCTTACACCTCTTTTCTACGACCGCCAGTCAGGCAATATTCTATATGGTAACGCATTCTCCAAACCGCGTAACAATTTGTTTGAGGCGATGCGGTGTGATGTATTCAACTTCTCCGACGGAGAATCATTTATAAAGGTCATTCAGCCGTTTGATATA
>CACYCZ010000005.1 GCA_902773055.1 uncultured Bacteroidales bacterium | reverse complement strand
TCGAATGGTGGAATCGGTAGACACGAGGGACTTAAAATCCCTTGGCCAGGAATGGCTGTGCGGGTTCAAGTCCCGCTTCGAGTACACAAGGAAGCCTCTCTTCACGGGAGGCTTCCTTGCGTTTAGGCTGAGCCCTGCCGGCTGCCCTTCAGGCGCATCAGCGGCATGGCATAAAACTTTTCTTGACAAACAGTGAGCAAATTCGGCTGAATTTGAGTACCTTTATAGGCAAATATGCGCCTGACGATGCCACCCCGGCATAAAGGCGGCATGAACATCATACAGTACAATAATTTAAAACATCATACAGAAATGAGCAAAACAGTATATCTGGGAATGATCGGCGACATTATGCACCCGGGTCTCATCAACATCATCAACGAAGGGGCCAAATACGGAGACGTCATGATCGGGCTGTTTACCGACAAGGCCATTGCCACCCACAAACGACTGCCTTATCTCACATACGAACAACGCAAGCAAGTCATTGAGAATATTCGCGGCGTAGCATCCATCGTTCCGCAGGATGACTGGAGCTATGTGCCCAATCTTCTCAAATACAAGCCCGACTATATCATACACGGCGACGACTGGCAGTTTGGCCCGGGAAAATTTCTCCGCGATGAGGTGTACAAGGTCATGGAATCGCTCGGCGGAAAGGTGATTGAGATACCATACACCCAAGGCATATCCGGCTCAAGCCTCAAGCAGGAAATGGACGCCCTCGGCGTAACGCCACAGGCTCGTCTGGCCTCCCTGCGCCGGCTCATTTCGGCCAAACCAGTCGTAAGGATACTGGAGTCACACAACGGGCTCACGGGACTTATTGCCGAGCATACTAGCGTGGAGGTCAACGGCCAGCATCGCGAGTTTGACGGCATGTGGGCCAGCTCGCTTACCGACTCCACCTCCAAGGGCAAGCCCGATATTGAGGCCGTGGACCTGACAACGCGCCTGCATGACCTGAACGACTCGCTTGAAGTCACCACGAAACCTGTCATCTTTGACGGCGACACCGGCGGCAAGGTTGAGCACTTTGTCTTCACCGTGCGCACACTGGAACGCCTGGGCATCTCGGCTGTCATCATTGAAGACAAGGTGGGGCTCAAGCAAAATTCACTGTTCGGCACTGATGCCGTACAGACCCAAGACACTATTGAAGGTTTCTGCAACAAGATCAAAGCCGGAAAACAGGCACAGATTACCGAGGATTTCATGATTATTTCGCGTTGTGAGAGCCTCATAGCAGGAAAGCCCGTAGACGATGCCCTGGAACGCTGCCACGCCTATGTTGCAGCCGGAGCCGATGGCATCATGATACACTCCAAGAACAAGAGTGGTGACGACATCAAGGAATTCTGCCTCCGCTTCAGGGAGAAAGACAGCCAGACCCCTATCGTTGCCGTCCCGACGACCTATAACCAGTTTACCGAAGAGGAACTTGCCGAATGGGGCATCAATATCGTCATCTATGCCAACCACATGCTGCGCTCGGCGTACCCGGCCATGGTGAAATGCGCCGAGACTATACTGCAGACATCACGCAGCCTGGAAGCATCTGAAAAATACTGCATGCCCATAAAGGAGATACTGAACCTGATACCCGGAACCAAGAAAAACTGACAACCGGTTTCCAAACTCTATATTCCCGCTACAATGAAAATCATTTCCGAGCAATTCATACGCAGTCTGGGCATTCCGGCAACGACATGCATAGAATGGGTCAAAGAGAGTCTGGCCATGAAGTCGGCCGCCGAACTGCCCGTAAAGATATCGGTTCACCCCGGCGAGGGGGAATTTTTCACCTCCATGCCTTGCCTGCTGCCTTCACCGGAGCTTCAGGCCGCCGGCACGTTCAAGCGGCAATACTTTGGAGTAAAGGTCGTGCATCGGCTGCTGGACGCCGTACCCAGCCTGGGCAGCAAGCTGCTCCTGTATGATGCCAAGACGGGCAAACTGCTGGCACTGACGGATGCTGACTGGATTACTGCCATGCGCACCGGTGCCCTGGCAGCTGCAGCAGCGAAGGTCCTGCGCAAGCAGGGGGCACAGAACTATGGTATCATGGGGTTGGGCAATACGGCCAGAGCCGTCCTGACATGCCTGCTGGAACAGGAACCCGGGAAGGTATTCCACGTCAAGCTGCTCAGATACAAACATTACGAGGATGATTTCTGCAAACGCTTTGAGGCTTACAGGAATGTCTGCTTCACTTGTACCGATGACGTCAATGAACTGGCTGAGACTTCCGACGTTTTCTTCAGCTGTATTACCCACGCTACCGGCAACATTGTGGAAGACGCCAACCGTTTTCCGCCAGGAACAACGCTCATCCCCATCCATACACAGGGGTTCATGAACTGTGACACAGTTTTTGACCGCATCCTGGGCGATGACACCAAGCACGTCAGCGGCTTCCGCTATTTCAACCAGTTCAGGGATTACAATGAGATCGGCGAAGTGTTTGCAGGCCGCGACCCCGGCAGGACGTCTGACGAGCAGCGTATTATCCAATACAGCTACGGACTGGCCATACATGATGTCGTATTCGCTGCAAAGATTTTTGAAATAGCCGAAAAACACGAAATTCCTGAAATTGATTTATTTCAGGAAACACACAAATTCTGGGTATAGGCACGCCATGCCCTGACCTATGTCTGATACTTTCACCCTTATCGGCCGGCACCCGATAAAGATGAGAAGCTAAAATAAAATATTGTATCAAGTCTTTTCGGCAGCTGGCTTCCCCCCGACGGCTAAAAGCATGACTTCTGCCTCAGCCCGGAAGAAGACTTCCTGTGTCTGCAACAAGTGCCACCTTTTTGAAAGGATAAAAAAAGGGGACGCCCTAAAGCGTCCCCTACAAACTTTTATGAAGATTAAAAGTTAAAATACAAACCGAATGTCAGAGCATTGCCGTTAAGAGTGCAACCGAAGCCTTCGTTACCGAAAACGCCGAGAGCGCCGTTGTCAGACTTACGATAGCCCAAGAAACCAAGGTGAGTAACGAAACTCAGTTTGTCTGTCAAGTTAACAGCAACACCTGGTTTTACTCCAACTTCCCATTCGTTGATAGCATCAAAACCTTTAACTTTGCCAGTATAGAAACCGAAGCCACCATCCAGGAACAAGTTAACGTTATCAAACTTCAGGAATGTGTAACGTGCATAAGGAGCTACTTCCAAGCCGTTATACTTACCACCATTATTATAGTGATAATTCCAACCGATTACAGTACCGATTGCCCAATTGTCATTGAGAGTATAACCTACTTCAGGTAAAAGGCCTATAGATGTCTCGTTAGCATCAAAATCTCTCCAAGCACCAATAGCACCACCGAGGTAAACCTGAGCATTTGCAGTCAAAGACATAACTGCGATTACAGCAACTAAAAAAATTTTTTTCATGATTATAAATTTTAGTTAAACATTTTGTCAAGAGCCCCTCCAAAAGGAGAAACTACAGGACTTATTAATTACGATACAAATTTAGATATTATTTTCCTTATCAATACATGATTTACTGATAAAAAAGTAAAAAAGAAAAGATTTCAGAACAATACTAAGGAAAAACAGAACACTTTTTCAGCCTATATTACTGCAAACAACGAAAAATATGAGGTTAAAGGAGTGAGAAACTGACACGAACAAATACTTTTATAATTGAAACAGGAACAAAAAAATCGGGAGCATCATAGTCGTGATGCTCCCGATTTTGACGTATGATTTACGTTTATTACTTCAAACCCAACTTGGATTTAAGTTCAGAGGTAATATCCGTACTCATTTTTTCACTGATATAAGGGATACCGGAGGTAACATCCATGATATAGACATAGCCACCAGCTTCGCCGATTGCCTTGACTGCATTCTTCACTTTATCAGCAATGGCCTGCATCTTTTCTGCTGAAGCCTTCTGTAAAGCCTGCTGGTCATCTTGACCTGTCTGCTGGATGCGAGTATACAATTCCTGCATCTCCTGCTCGCGACGCTGCTTGATATTGTCAGGGAGTGTAGCCTTTTCCTTATCATAATCCTGACTCTTGCGGGTCAGCTCGTCCTGCATAGCCTTGATTTCATCTTCATATTGCTTCTGCAGTTTCTCCAGTTCCTCCTGAGAAGTCTTGTATTCAGGCATTGACTGAATGATGTCAGCAGAATTAAAGTGACCGAACTTCTGTGCGCTGAGACTAACAGGTGCGATAAACAGCACCAAAATAAGTAATTTCTTCATATTCGTATTATAAAATTTATTCTATTAAACTCTAATTCATTGCAAAAGTAGCGTTATTATTTGGAATAACCTAATTTTCCGAGCACTTCGTTTGAAATGTCGGCTGCCGGTGAAGCAAAGATAATGCCGTTGTCACTGGCCCTATCCAAAATAAGTTGATAGCCGCGCTGCTCTGCAACGGTCTTCACAGCTGTGTAGATTTCATCCTGAATGGGACCTATCAAACTCTCGCGCTTCTTGTATAATTCGCCCTCGGGAGAAAAATATTTTTTCTTCAGTTCACTGGCTTCTTTTTCTTTCTTCAAGATTTCTTCCTCCTTTACTTTCTTTTGTTCAGCACTGAGGAAAACGCTTTCATTCTGATAATTATCATACAGTGTTTTAGCTTGTTTATTCAAGGCTTCCACTTCAGCCTGCCACTTCTTGGAGGTCTGGTTCAACTGTTCATTGGCACGTTCATATGCTGGAATATTCTTCAGAATGTACTCCATATCTACTAATGCAAATTTCTGAGCTGCAGAAGGTAATACTGCAAGCACAAACAGCAATAATGCTATGACATTTTTCTTTTTCATAATCCTATATATTAACATATTTATTATAACTCTCTACCTATCATGAAATGGAAATTACTTCCGGACTCTGCCCTTGAACCATTGACCTTGTCAAAACCATAAGCCCAATCGATTCCCATCAGACCAATCATCGGCAACCAAAGACGGATACCCACGCCAGCAGAACGCTTCATGTCGAACGGATTGAACTTGCTGCAACGCGTCCACACATTACCACCTTCCAAAAAGGCAAGTGCATAGATGCTGGTCTGGTCCAACATCAACGGATAACGCAATTCCAGAACCATACGGCTATAGGCATAACCCTCTGAACCATATGGAGTCAGAGAACCATTTTCGTAACCACGCAAGGCTATCATCTCCTGAGCATAACTGGTAGAATATCCAGACATACCGTCGCCACCCATATAGAAGGTCTCAAAAGGAGAGCGCTTGTGACGGTTATAGTAACCCAGAATACCAAATTCGGTACGCGTCATCAGCACTGGGGTTTTCTTGATATTGGCAAGAGATGTGTAAGTCTTCAGAGAATACTTCCACTTATGATATTCCACCCAACGGTATTTTTGCTGCATTTCATCCATATACGTAGCACTTCTGGCATTGTTTGCCAAGGAGGCATAATCTTTTCCATCCCACAAAGAGAACGGCGGCGTGGCTGTTACTGAGAAGACAAACTCAGAACCGCTACGCGGGAAGAAGTTCTGGTCAGCAGAATTACGCTGCAAGGCGAGAGTAAGATTGATATTGTTGCAATTACCGTCACTCATAATAAAATATGACCAATTACGCAGCATGTAACGGGAATAAGACAACATTGCTGTAACCGTAAAGTAATCATCGGGCCAATGCAGACGTTTTCCCCAACCAATACTACCACCAAACATCTTGACATACTTATCAGGATCGTAATAGTTTGCATAGTTATAATAGTTGCCCGTTGAACCGTAGCCATACAGACTTTGATAATAATAGTTATAGTAATTACTATTATAATAATTACTGTTGACATCAGTCTGTTTGGAGTAAAACATTGATATGGACAAATTGTTCGGACGCCGACCGCCAAACCATGGGTCATCAAAGGCCAGACTGTATTGCTGATAATATGTACCATTGGTCTGTGCCCTCAACTCAATACTCTGCCCCATACCCTGAGGCAACAGCATACGATGGCGTTGGTCTTTCTTGAACAGATTCTGAAGAGCAAAATTGGTAAATTTAATGCCTACACTACCTGTAACGCCCATAGCACCATAGCCGGCAGATACCTCAAGCTGGTCACTGCTCTTCGGTACCAACTTGTAAGTAATGTCCACAGTTCCATCTTCAACGTGCGCCTGGATATCCGGAACCATGTTCTCAGCATCCCAATGCCCCATCTGGGCCAAATCCTGCAAGGAACGCTTGATCGCTTCACGGTTAAACAGGTCACCTGGCTTAGTCCGCAATTCCCTACGGATTACCTCATCGAAGACCCTTTCATTACCAAGTATCTTAATACGCCCCAAATGACCCTGTTGACCTTCTATCACACGTATCTCCAAGTCAATGGAATCACCAACGACATTAGTCTCCACAGGAGTCAGCCGGCTAAAGACATAACCATTATTATAATATTGGTTAGCAATGGCATCGTCATCACCTGACAAGCGCTTTTCCAACAAGGTCTGATTGTAGACATCCCCCTTGCGCATGGTCAGCACGCGCTCCATTGCATCGGTTGTATAAACGGTGTTACCCACCCATGTTATATTACGAACATAATACTTGGAACCTTCGTCAATGGTCATGTGAACATCGACATGCTTTTCATCATACTGAGTTACTGTATCGTGGGTTATATAGGCATCACGATAACCCCATTCATTGAATTTCTTTATTACATTATCTTTATCTGCAGTATACTTTTCTTCTACGAATTTCTTTGAACGCAGGAAATTGGCAAGGCGATTAACCTCCTTGGTTTTTGACAAGGCTTTCTTTACGCCCTTCACCCGGGAAGGATCGACACCTGTAAGATAAATCTTATGCACTTTAATCTTACTGTGTTTATCAATATTGACATCAACCTTTACATAATTCTTTTTCTCAGGATCATCTGTCCGGACAATATCTATCGTGGCATTCTTGAATCCCTTCTCCTCAAAATAATTTTGGATTACAATCTTAGCCCTGTCAATAATGTTTACACTAATCTGATTGTCTTTTTTCAGGCCACATTTAGCCTCCAAGTCCTCGCGCTCGGTTTTTTTTATTCCATAAAAATTCAAAGAAGAAATACGAGGTAAAGCAGTCAGATAAACATGCAAGTATATTTTATTCCCCTTGATGCTGTCGGCAGTAATTGACACATCCGAAAAGAGTCCCTGTTCCCAGAATTTATTGATAGCCTGCGTAATGGCATTATCAACTTTCGGGAATGATATGGTCTGGCCAATATACAAGCCAGAGATACCTAACAACACGCTTTCGTCATACTCTTTGACTCCATCGATAATTATACCATCCAAAATATAATCAACCGGTGAGGAGGAATAGTCTATTTTAGGATTTACCTTCACCACCTCATTCTGAGCATTCAGCATCAAAGGCAGCAACAACCCTAACAGTAAAAGATATATTATTCGCTGGAACATTGTCTGATATGTCATCTGATTTTATTTACCTGTTCACTGGTTTTTCCGAAACGGCGTTCACGATGCTGATAATCCAACACCGCCTTGCACAAATCTTCTCCGCCGAAATCAGGCCAATAGGTATCACAAAAATACAACTCTGAATATGCACTCTGCCATAGGAGGTAATTACTCAACCGTTGTTCCCCCCCCGTTCGAATGAGCAGTTCCGGGTCTGGCATAAAGTTGGTCACCAAGTGTGCATTGATATCTTTCTCGGTAATTTCATTGGCATTCAATTTTCCCTCCTTCACCTCCTGGGCTATATCTTGCATGGCTTTTGTTATTTCCCATCTGGAGGAATAACTGAATGCAGAAACAACTGTCATATTAGTATTGTTCTTGGTATCATCAATTACTTGGTTAATATGCGCCATCACCTCATGCGGCACACGGGAGAAATCTCCTATGCACTGCAGCCGCACATTATTCTCCATAAAAATATCTTTCGTCAGACTGGTCAGGACCAGGCCCATTAGAGTTGACACTTCCTCTGTAGGACGATTCCAGTTCTCTGTAGAAAAAGTATAGAGTGTCAAGTATTTAATACCTATACGGACAGCTTCTGCTGTTACTTCACGGATAGAATCAGCACCTTTCTGATGGCCTTGGCTACGTGTCAGACCACGCTCTTTTGCCCATCGACCATTGCCATCCATAATTATGGCAACATGCTGTGGTATACGATTCTTATCCAATTGCTCTTTATATGTCATTTGCAATATAATTTTCCTAATTATTAATTTGCTTTATTACATGTCGGACATATTGGCGCAAAACTATATGTCAGTGTTATCATTGTCGTACAATAACTATCCTTATTCTTGAATGCCTCTGAAGTTATACCTTGAGGATCTGACAAGTCGTCAAATTTGTCTGACAATCCGAAATGCATTGCCCAGTCAAGTGAGAGATTTAGCCGCTTGCCTAATCGATACTTTACGCCGAAACCTACAGGTATATTGGCTGATAATTTCTTTGATATCGCAGCATATGTTGCACCTAAACCAAATTGAAGGAAAGGTGTGAGACGTTTATATCCCATATAGCCACTATAATAGCCATAAGGCCAGAAGTTAAGTTCATACATACAATTGAGGTCCACCAGCGAGGTTGAAAAGGTGTAAATATATGGAGATGGACTCACTCCGCCACTATTGGTATTCTGAGGGATAAAATCATCATTTACTCTGCCCTCTCCTTTTATACCTGCATAGTCCATCTGCAATTTCAACACGTTATGATGATCAAACAGATATCGCCATAACGCCGTAACTGCTCCACGTTGGTTTCTATAAAAAGATGCATTCACGTCTCCTAAATAAAAAGATGTGCCTAATCCGCCACCTATCTCCATACGATATTCAGCGTCATCCTGCCCATAAGCCTTCGGGATATTCAGCATAACCAGCAGAATATTCACAGCTATTACGACATGCCATCTTTTTAACATCATTCCGTAAATGCCGTTTGATTTGTTTTAAAGCCTAGCCTATTGATTCGGCCACGCCATATATCTCCTGATCCCCCACAGACTATCCACATATACTTGTTCTCATCAACTACCCAGCTAAAATTATCTGCAACCATGGTAGGATGCTGATATGCTGTGTGCTGTGGACGCCAAGTACGACCGGAATCATAACTGATGTGAAACAGTGAAAGGGTATCACTGTCCATACCCAAGGAGAACAGTTTCGAGTCATATAGCATTATCTGTGTACCCGAAATCGAAGGATAAGGATATACTTTATCGGATTCAAACTCATACAGGCTCCATGGCTCTGTATTGTTTCCTTTGTTGTCAATTACTTTTCTCCACTCTACATTACCATTGGAATTAACACCTCCGCAAATAACATATTCAAAATTATCATTAAATGACATCGCCGACCATGCAGAAGTAAAACCTGATACCGGTAATTTTTCTATATGACTTTCCACTTCATCCTGTTGCCAATTTATGGCATCCTCGGATTTATATATATTACCATCTTTTATGGCAAACAGCATTGAACTGCTTACGGCCACCAAAGCATCCGCTGCAAAAGAAGTTGGTACTGTTGTCCATGAAATTCCATCCACAGATGTCATCAACACACCATTATCAAAAATATAAAAGCTATCATTAAAGAATTGCACCCCTTCAGGCTTGAAATTACTGAAAGATAAATCCACCGAACTCCAATCATTTCCATTTCCTGTAGAAGCTGTCAATAACAATGGTGCATTGTTTGCAAGTGCGAACACAAAAATCTTGCCTTCCTTACAAAATGCTCTTTGAGCAGATATCTGTTGTATTTTTTCATTGGAAGCAGCAACCTT
This sequence comes from uncultured Bacteroidales bacterium, assembly GCA_902773055.1. Taxonomy (GTDB): domain Bacteria; phylum Bacteroidota; class Bacteroidia; order Bacteroidales; family Bacteroidaceae; genus UBA6382. The sequence continues at coordinate 2,860 of CACYCZ010000005.1, read as the reverse complement.
GTTCCAAACAAAAGCCTCTGGATTAACCTGATGCACATTAACATGCACTGTATACGTCTTTTTTGCCAAACCTGAATAAGAGTAACAAGTAAATACACGTGGATGAGTGAAATCAACAGTATCGTTCACTGTAAACACAGTATCATTTCCATTATCGAGGCGATATGCAAGCAAGCCATCGTTAGACACTGTGGAAAAGACAACTTTATCAACCCTTGTTCCCAAGGGCAAAGAATCTGGATTATAAATCTCACCCTTATACTGATCAATATACAATGAATACATACTGCCAGAGAGCGTTGTCAAATATGTGGAATCTGTTCCATTGGAAGCCTTCGCATGCGCTTCACGATACAATGTTCCCAGCATCATATAAGTAATTGCACAATGATTCCCATCATAATTCGTTGTCGTAGAAGAGTCTACATTGCATGACGTCAACCCCATGGACACAAACATGGACAATACAACAACCTCTACAAATAGTCTATTCATATTTGCCATTCTTTACCATTATATATATTAAATGCAAAAATACTGACTTTTCAGCAAAACGCCCTCATAATAAAACGATTTTATTCAAAAAATCCCTACTCCACCATATGCCGACTTTCAGCTTAAGCTAAATATTATTCGGGATTACTCTCATCAGATTTTTGCCAATCATCATCCGCACGATCTGGCTCTTCATCCTGGATATCAACATCCTGTTCTGCACCATAATCTCCCATATCCACTTGTTCTATTTCTGGAGATTGTTGGAGTTCCTGAGAGGATCTTAATGGCTTATTGCGTAAAAATATAAACACAACAAGAAACAATATGAGTATGCACAGAATCGTCACTATCAAGATAGAATGGCGGGATTGAGATTTAGGTTCTGGTATCACGCCCATTTTTTCGTCTACAGGAGAATTAACCTGTTTAGCAATATTTCCACTTAATCGACAGCCACACTCTGGACACACCCTATTCATATCAGATATTGTCGCACCACACGATGGACATTGCACTAAATTTACAGATGGCCCCGAATAACCAGATTTCAGGTGCATTCCACAGGCCGGACATTTTTTTTCATCCTCACTGACAATCTTTCCACATTGGGGACAACGCACGGCAACCGTTTCCTGCACTTCCTTTTTATTCTGAGATTTTTCTTCCTCGTTATGTATAACTTGCAAACTTGCACCACATTGCATACAATATTTATCCTCTGCCTTTATTTCTGCATGACAAGATGGACATAATCTTTTCTGCTCTATTTTTTTCCCACATTCTGGACAAAAGCGAGCTGTGTCAGGTACCAATGCACCACAATGAATACATTTCATATCACTAATATTTTTGCAAAAATAATAATTACCTGTAAAAAACCATCTTAATGAATTCTAAATATAGTTTAGAATAGTAGAATAAACTTAAAAAAATCATGAAAGTGCATTCGTCAATAAAAACATATAAAATTTTAACTTCAATAATACTTGAAAATATCTTTTCCAATGTCACGTTCATATCGAATTTCGCATACTAAGGTTCAAACATGATACTTCGCTGCATGGCACACTTGGTAGAAATACTCTATGATTCCATCTTTTCAATAGCAGAAAAGATACCATGCTATATCTGCTTCTCTATTCCCAACATCAGAGAATGTTATCGGGCAATACTTCATCCTCCATGTATACCAACTCATCAATTCAACTGAAAATCTATCGCCACAACAACCCACAACGCATCTACTTATCATCAGATAATCTCTCTCTTATTTTCAGGATATCACCCAATTTATCATATGGAATAGTTACTGACGGAAGACCTGCTGCGAAACATGCAATTTCATAAAGCTGATACTGAAACACAACACCTTTTTTTGTCAAGGCTGGTGAATTCTCCGGCAGTGGCAACTTATCCAAATCTGATTCATATAAAAACTTACCCAATCGTTCCTTGCCAACTTTGAAATATTGACATAGACCCTCTACAATCAACGGACGTAACAAATCTTCTGAATTGTCTAAAAAAATATCATTATAATTAATCACACCATTATTTTTGAGATCAAAATTATAATAATCCCTGACATGCAAGGAATGAGCACGTGACAAATATTTATCTGTTTCTATCGTACACAAAATAAATTTGTCAAATACTTCTTCCAATTTTACAGTCTCTGTAAATCTATAATTCAATTTATATATCTCACACTGATCTGCATAAAATTTCCTCACGCCCATGTCTGCCAAGGAATCTACCAATGAGAGCATTGAATTTTGTCCTTCAAAACACGGCATCAGTGTATATAAAGAATCAACGTCTGAAGCATTCTGCACTTTTGGCATAATCGTATCCGAACAAAAATACGAACTATATAGTGCAACAAACCTATTAATCCACGAATACTGCCCCTTAGTCCGCAAATAATTTATTGAAAAGCTGCATGTAACTGCACAAGAATCCAACGCATCACGTTCAACACACACTGTATCCTTCCTACAATTTTCTACAATTACGGGCTCGCTGTGCGGATCCCAACATCCGTAAGCTGCCATCAAGACCGATGCGACCAGAAAGAGCCGCTTGATGCCTAAAGTTCCCATCTCACGGAGCATATAATGCAAAGATACGCATAAATTCTGCGCTGCGGGACGGGAGGGGCTGGAAAAATCCGCCGGCAGGCCAGGGCGGCGCAAGATGGCGCGGCCCCGACGCCGCACGCAACGGGAGGATAGGACAACAGAAAAAGAGGGGTCCCCCGGCATCTGGTGCCGGGGGACCCGCTGACTATTCCAAAAAAAAGGCGGCGACCTACTCTCCCACTTTCGCAGTACCATCGGCGCACGCGGGCTTAACTTCTCTG
>CACYCZ010000004.1 GCA_902773055.1 uncultured Bacteroidales bacterium | reverse complement strand
GAGAGAGGGATTCGAACCCCCGGTACCTCTCGGTACGGCGGTTTTCAAGACCGCTGTAATCGACCACTCTACCATCTCTCCTTACAACAGGGAGACACTCTCAGTGCCCAATTGCGAGTGCAAAAGTAATGGTTTTTATGGTAACTGACAAATTTTCAAGAAAGATTTTTTTGTTTTATTCTTTTTCATAAGCACCGGGACTGTGCAGAGGACATTTTGTATGCCGAAAAAGCCATTTTGGCATTTCTGGGCTGTCAACTTGGCAAAAACATGCTCTGGCACAGGGATTGCATCACTTAGAAGTGAAAACCGGAAGTCCGCTAAGGGCAACGGAAAATTAAAATCAACTAAAACAAATTTCATAATCAGGAGGTAATTATTATGATGTTAACACGTAGAAACAACAATGGCAATTGGATGTCAAATCTCTTTACAGATTTCTTTGATGACGGTTGGACAACCCGTATGGATTCCACAGCCCCGGCTGTGAATGTCAAAGAGAATGAGAAAAACTATGAAATGGAAATTGCTGCTCCTGGCCTGAAGAAAGAGTTCTGCCGCATCAACATTGACGAAGACGGAAATCTTGAAATCAGGATGGAAAACAAGTTCGAGCACAAAGAAGAGAACAAGAAGGTGCACTATCTGCGCCGTGAGTTCAGCTACACCAACTATGAACAGAATTATATTCTGCCCGACGATGTGGACAAGGAGCATATTTCTGCCAAGGTCTGCGACGGCATCCTGCACATTGAGCTGCCGAAACAGACAAAGGAACAGAAAAAGAAGGCTCAACATTGTATTGACATTGCATAATGCCAACGCTCTGCCAAAAGAGATTCCGCAAATCATCTGATTGTGCAAGGGGCAGGCCGATATATCGGTCTGCCCCTTGTCGTTGTCTTCCCGGCGCCAGTATCCAAAAGTGGGCACTTATTTTCTCACACCATTGATGACGACGTCCTTCACCTTGGTACCATGGATGAGATGGGGAGAGAAGGCTTCTTTCCGGTCGGTCACGTTGATGTCCTCAAAACGGAAATTGCTCAGGGAATACTTATTGGATGCTTCTACGTCAAAGAAGTTAGTGCACTCCATGTGAATGTCTCTCAATGTTATGTCGTTGCATCTGGACAGGGGCATATCCTGCCGCTTGTCCTTTTTGTAGAACTGGGTCCAGGGGCGTATCACGAGGAAAGAGCCCGTCTTCCCCCTGACGTTCTCAACGCAGACATATTCGTAGTGCTGAGGTGTGTCGGGACGCATCTTGAGCCACAACACCCTCTGGGCATTCTCTGCAATACAGTTGCGCAGGAGGATATTATGGTCAAAGAGGCTTTCCGAACCTAAGGTCAGGCATCCGTGAACGGTGCCGTAGCGGCAATGTTCTATCAGTATATTGCTGTTGGGACCATTGCGCCCGTCCTTGTCGGCCCAGGTTCCCTTGCCGCCTTTGAGCACAACGGCATCATCGTTGACGCTCATGTAGCATCCGTGGATCAGCACGTCGTGACAAACGTCCAAGTCAACGGCATCACTGCTGGGAGCCTTTACGCCTGTCGTCGGCGACTGCATACGACATCCAAGACAGCGCACATGATGGCTCCGATAAACATGGGTTGTCCAGAACGGGCTGTTAACCAGGCTGACATCCTGCAGGGTCACGTTACAGCTGTTGGATATGTAAACCAGCCGCGGACGCTGCTCGTCCTTGTTGGTGGCATCGGGGTTCCACTTCTTGCGCAGCCAGAACTGTTTCCAGTAATGCAGGCCGTTGCCGTCGATCTTCCCCGGGCCGGATATAACGAAGCCGTCCATGCCGTCGGCATTGACCAAGGCGGCAAAATACATACAGGTCTGCCCTTCTATGCGTGTTTCGCACAGTTCATAGTCTTCTATGCGGTCCGACCCCTTGAGACATCCCTCTTTCTCTATCATAAGATGGGTGCCGGGCCTGAAAAACAAACTGCCGGAAACATAGGTGCCCGCCGGGATGACTACCACGCCCCCGCCCTCCCGGCCGCATCGGTCTATCACCGCCTGCAGCTGGCGGGTCTGCACACGCACCGTATCGGACACCACGCCATAGTCGGTCACGACATAGCGCCGCCCCATGCCTGACATTTCCACCCGGGCCGTATCACTGAACCAATCGGCTATTTCAGTACCGTCGGGCCACAGTTGCCTCTCTGCTGCGTTCAGATTCAAACACACTATGAGAAGCAGACTGACAATCACTCTTGTTTTCATACCAACACCTTCGCCCCGCCAACTGGCGGAGCGGACAAACGCTATCAGACTCCCGCTACAGGCAGGAGTTCATCAGTATCACGTCTTTTTTCTTATTTCTTGAACAGCGATGCTATAAACAGTATCAGCGCTGCACCGATGACGGCAGTTATCAGGTTGCCGACGATGCCCATGCCCAGGCTCACGCCCAGCAAACCCAGCACCCAACCGCCGAAGATACCGCCCAGAATACCCAGAATCAGGTTTACGAGGAGGCCGAAGCCACCACCACGCATCAATTTGCCGGCGAGGAAACCTGCCAGGCAACCCATTACGATAGAAACTAAAATGTCAATCATTTTTCTTTACTGATTTAATATCAGCAAATTTAATACACTTTTGTTTACTTGCCAAATTTTCATAACGAAAAAAAAGAAAAAAGCCATCCACTGCCTGATGTATCCGAAAGGTTTGTCCGGCAAGCTCTTTGACGTCTCATAGAAAAGCCTTTACCGACTCTTGGGCCGGATGCACGAAGAGGATTACGATATTAACAGTCTTTAACACCACCCACCGGTATTTGACATATACCATTCCACCCCTACCACAGCGCCTTGTAGCAGGGGTGAATTTTGCAGGCCTACGAGATTTCACCAGCAGGCCTACGAGTTTCAACGCGCAGGCCTGCTGGTGAAAACGCTCCGGGCTGAGCAATAAAACGCATGACAGGATGAGCATGGAAAGGGCTGGAAGGTTTTAATATTTATTAACGCATCCTCCTCGCAGCAGAAGGATGCGGCCTGCCCTCCCCCACTTTTTTTCTGTTTCGGTGCTTTTGGTAAAATTTTCCGTATTTTAGGTTAATCGCCGGGCTGAGGGTAATCGTACATTTGCATTGAAAAAAAATTACAAGACAATTATGGCTAAGAAAATTTTGATTGCTTACTATTCCCGTCGCGGGGAAAACTACGTAAACGGCAGCATACGCCATCTGAGCCTCGGCAATACCGAGGTGGTGGCTGCCAAGATAAAGGACCTGCTGCCCGAGGCCGATATGTTCAGGATAGATACAGTGAAGAAGTACAGCGACTCCTACATGACCTGCATCGAGGAGGCCAAGCAGGAACTTCACGATCAGGCAAGGCCTGAAATGAAAGACAAGCCGGAAAGTATCGCAGACTACGACGTCATTATCCTGGGATACCCCAACTGGTGGAGCACGATGCCGATGGTCTGCTACACCTTCCTGGAGAGCTACGACTTTACAGGCAAGACCATCATCCCCTTCTGTACCAACGAGGGCAGCGGCATGGGGTCGTCGGAACGCTTTATCCGCAAACTGTGCCCCACGGCGACGGTCCTTCCCGGTGTACCCATTCATGGTGCCGAGGCTCAGCATGCCGACCGTGAGGTGCAGGAGATTGTGGGACAACTGAAATAGATTGAAAAATATACTGAAGAAAATGAAACAGATTTTATTAACCGTTATCGTCATTATTACAATATTCAATATGAAAGCACAGGAAGTGAATTTCAATGTATGGCCCAAGGGTGAGCCCAACAACGGCTATGCCCAATATTTCACCGGCAACAGCTATGTAGCACCCCTTGATGCCGAAAACGGCGGCCCTGTAAACGTGACCTTTGAGCCCCGGTGCCGCAACAACTGGCATATCCATCACGCATCGGTGCAGGTGCTCATCTGCGTAGCCGGCCACGGATGGTATGTCGAGGAGGGCAAGGCCCCCATGGCCATGCACCCCGGAACGGTGGTTGCCATTCCGGCTGAAGCCAAGCACTGGCACGGCGCTGCCAAGGATTCCTGGTTCCAGCACCTGACATACATGGCCAAAGCCGAAAAGAATGCTTCTACAACATGGCTGGAACCCGTGACAGATGAAGAATACGACAAACTGCCCGCCAGCCAGACGGCGCTGGAGGTCACCGACCCTGAATTCAAAAAGTTGTTTGACGAATTTGCCTATGGCGAGGTAGTCGGACAGGTAAAGGACAAGCTCGACGACCATACACGCTATATCGGCAATCTTGCCACACTGCTCGGCTGTCAGGGTGTTGACGCATACCGTGAGCTCCTGCCGAGGGCGCTGGATGGCGGCGTGACTCCCGTGGAGGCAAAGGAAATTGTCTATCAGGCAACGGCCTACCTCGGACTGGGTCGCGTGAGGCCTTTTCTCACGGTTACCAACGAGGTGCTGAAAGAGCGCGGCACGGCACTGCCGCTTGCCCCACAGGCACAGACAACGGGAGAGAACCGGCGCAAGGCGGGTTCACAGGCACAGGTGGACTGCTTCGGCGAGCAGATGCGCGATTTTTGGAAATCGGGCCCCGAGGACAGTCGCCATATCAACCTCTGGCTGGCCGACAACTGCTTCGGCGACTACTATACCCGCACGGGGCTGGACCTCAGGCTGAGAGAGCTTGTCACCTTTTGCTTTCTTGCAGCGCAGGGCGGATGCGAGCCCCAGCTGAAAGGACACATCAGCGGCAATTTCCACGTAGGCAACGACAAGGATACGCTCATAGCCGTCATATCTGCCAACCTGCCTTTCATAGGCTATCCGCGCACGCTCAATGCCCTCAACTGTATACGCGAGGTGGAAGCGTCGCAGAAGAAATAACCCGACAAAACCATGCTAACAAAAACAATCAAGAAAATATGATCAACGACTTTATTTATGACATTCCAGTCCGTGTATATTTCGGACGGGACCAATTGAGGCACCTGAGTGCCGAACTGAAGAAGTATGGCCAGCGCGTGCTGATGCCCTATGGCGGCGGCTCCGTCAAGCGGACGGGCCTGTATGACCGCATCGTAAAGGAAATCAGGGAGGCTGGCCTGGAACTGTTTGAACTGGGAGGCATCGAACCCAATCCACGCATCGACTCCGTGCGCAAGGGGGCGCAGATGTGCAAGCAACACCATATCGACGTCCTGCTGGCAGTGGGCGGAGGCTCGGTCATCGATGCCACGAAGTTTATGGCAGCCGGCGCCTGCGTGGATTTCGATCCGTGGGACTTTCTGGACTACGGCAAGAAGGTTACGGTTGAGAAGGCATTGCCCATAGTAGACATACTGACCCTTGCAGCTACGGGGTCGGAGATGGACTGTGGCGGTGTCATAACCAATCCTGAGACAAAGGACAAGAACGGCATGATGTATCCGCCGCTGCTGCCCAAGGCATCATTCCTCGACCCCACGAACACGTTTACCGTCAGTGCCTATCAGACCGCCTGCGGAGCTGCCGACATGATGTCGCACATCATAGAGGTTTATTTCAACATGAACCAAGATCTCTACATGCTCGACTGTTTCATGGAGGGGCTGATGAAGACCATCATCCGCTACGCACCCGTGGCCATGAAGAACCCCGAAGACTACGAGGCGCGCGCCAACCTGATGTGGGCCGGTTCGTGGGCTATCAACGGGTTTGTAAACGGCGGCAAGCAACAGGCATGGAGCTGTCACCCCATGGAACACGAGCTGTCGGCCATCTACGATATCACCCACGGACTGGGACTGGCTATCCTCACCCCGCGCTGGATGGAATATTGCCTGGACGAGACCACGGTGGCAAAATACGTACAGTTCGGTATCAACGTCTTCGGCCTCGACCCCTCGGCGGCTCCCATGGAGACAGCCCGGCTGGCTATAGAACGGCTGGGCGACTTCCTGTTCAACACCCTGGGGCTGAAACGCACCTTCCCCGAGGTGGGCATCGACAGGCAGCACTTCTCCCTCATGGCGCGCAAGGCCGTAGGCGGTGCCACCCTGCCGGGCTTCAAGACGCTCGGACAGCACGATGTGGAAGCCATTTTTGAAATGTGCATGAAGTAGCAGCCGTTTTTTTGAGAAACCGACATTGAAGCAACGACAATAAAAAAAGAACATATCATGATTTTTGACAGAAACAATCAGAAGCAGGTTGTGGCACTTCTGGGTGCCGGCAGTATGGGAACGGCCATAGTGCGCCGCATCGGTGCCGGCAGGAAAATCCTGCTGGGCGACATCAGTCCAAAGGCTCTCGAACGTGTGGGCGAAGATTTCCGCCGCAGCGGCTACGACGTGGAGACAATGCAAGTAAACGCCTTGCTGAAAGAGAGCGTGGAGGCCTTTGCGGAGAAAGCCGCAGCACTGGGCCCCGTGATGTACTTTATCGACACGGCCGGTGCATCGCCCAATCAGGCCAGGCCGGAACATATCGTCGACCTTGACATGATAGGTACGGGCTACGCCGTGGATGCCTTTGGCGAAGTAATGGCCGAGGGCGGCGCCGGACTGATTATCTCGAGTCAAGCGGCCTACATGTATCCCATCCCCAACGATATCGAACTGCAGCTGGTCAACACCCCGACATCGCAGCTAAAGGACGTAAAGTTCATTCAGGAAGTAGCCATGCAGGACAGCGGCCTGGCCTACATGATAGCCAAGCGCATGAACCACCTGCAGGCTCAGCGGGCCGCAGCCACCTCGTGGCGCAAGCGGCGTGCGCGCATCAACACCATCTCGCCGGGGGTCATTGTCACTCCACTGGCCTACGACGAGTTTAACGCCAACGGCGACGGCTACCAGGCTATGATTGACGCCTCTGCTGCCGCGCGCACTGGAACAAGCGACGAAATAGCCGAGGCTGCCGCCTTCCTGCTTGGCGAGCATGCCCGCTTCATCACCGGCACCGACCTGCTCATCGACGGCGGCGTCATAGCAAGCATCCGTACGGGCGGCTTTCGTCTTGGGTAATAAAAAGAAAGAGCGGCGCCGTCGGTGCGGCTCTTGATGCAGGAAAAAAGTAAAAAAATATATCAAAATATGGAAACAGTAAAACTATCTAATGGAACAGAAATGCCGTTGCTGGGCTACGGCGTATTTCTGGTGCCTCCACAGGAGGCCGAACGATGTGTCAGCGATGCGCTCAAGGTAGGCTACCGCCTCATCGACACGGCGCAAGCCTATCAGAACGAAGAAGGCGTGGGGGCGGCCGTGGCCAAATCAGGCATCAGTCGCGAGGACATATTCCTGGTGACCAAGGTGTGGATATCCAATGCCGGCGAGCAGAAGGCTGCCGCCAGCATCGACGAGAGCCTGCGCAAACTGAAGACCGACTATATAGACCTGCTGCTGATCCATCAGGCCTATGGCGATGTGTTCGGCTCGTGGAGGGCTATGGAGAAAGCCTATAAGGACGGCAAGGTGCGTGCCATAGGGGTATCCAACTTTCAGGAAGCGCGGTTCTTTGATTTTGCCCACTATGTCGACATCAAACCCATGGTGAACCAACTGCAGTGTAACGCCTTGGTGCAGCAGCGGGGCATAGAAACAGTCATGACGGAATTTGGTACGCACCTGATGGCCTGGGGACCGTTAGGCGGTCAGGGCGTGGACGGAATCGTGAAGAGCGAGGTCCTGTCACAGATAGGCAGCCCGTATGGCAAGAGTGCCGCCCAAGTGGCCCTGCGGTGGCTGACCCAAAGGGGTATAGTGGCTATACCAAAGAGCACACACAAGGAACGCATGGAACAGAATCTCAACGTCTTTGACTTCACGCTGACGCCGGAGGAGATGAAACGGATTGAGACCATGAACCTTCACGACACCGGCACAGTCAACTTCAGTGACACGGGATTTGTAAAATACTTGATAGAAACCTACGGATGATTCATACATTCAGTTCAGCGGGCATCAAGATAATTGACTGTACTGACAGCAAGACAACAACGTAATTAAAATAAAGAAACAATGAAATCAGGAAAATTAATCTTATTGGCTGCGGCAGCCTTGATGGCTGTGGCATGCAACGGAAAGGTTGCACCTGCAGACAACAGCGAGGAGAATGCTTCGGCCCAAAAGGGTGTGAAGGGCAAGGCTCTCGTGGTATTCTTCTCTCATGCGGGGGACAACTACTCAGTGGGTAATATCAAGGTTGGAAACACCAAGATCGTGGCCGGCTACATCTCAGAGATGACAGGCGCCGACATGTTTGAAATCGCCACCTCCAAATATGACGGCATGGCTTACCGCCCTCTCTGCGACCTTGCCAAGGCCGAGCAGGAAAAGGGCGAACTGCCGGAGTTTAAGGGCGGCATCAAGAACATCAAGGACTATGCTACGGTATTTGTCGGGGGCCCGGTATGGTGGGGCACCTATCCGCAGGTGATGTTCACGTTCTTCAGCCGGTACGACCTGAACGGCAAGACCATCATCCCCTTTACCACCCATGAAGGGTCGGGCTTGGGCCGCTGTGTGGAAGACGTGAAGAAAATCTACCCTAAGGCCAACGTAAGGGATGGTTTTTCCATCTATGGCCATGACGTGCGCAGCGGAAAAGCCAAAGTGGAGAAATGGCTCAAGGGATTGGGCTATTAGAAAAAAGACTGTACGGATAAAAAAAATTACCGCCCCATGGACAGGATTGTTCGCAGGGCGGTAATTCTTTTTTGCTCCTTTCTCTCTCAATATTTATATTCCTTTATGTCGAGCTGATTGACGACGGAGGCGGTGTTGGCGATGATCTCGACGGTGGGCTGGCGGTCGTAGAAGCGCCAGCTGCCCAGACGCTTGACTGACTGCGCATCCTTGAACTGATAATGGCGCTTGCCGTTGACAATGACCTCTACGTCACCCTTGACGTCGATGCTCAGCTCAAGACTGCCATACTGCAGTTTCTTTCCCGTGAACGTCAGCCGCTCTCCGGCCTGCAGGGACCGGGCCGACGCAGCGAGTTTCTTCACCATCTTGACGGGCTTGAAGGGGAACAGACAAAAATCGGACAGCACATAGGTGGCACCCTTGGCTATGGACTCTACCTCCAGAGGGGTCTTGAAGATGGAGGACTGCACCTCGAAGCCCGCATCGCGCATGGTCTTGATGTAGTCGGCCGTCAGCAGATAGTCGCGCATGGAGGTCACGCCGCACGGGCCGCCCAGCTCCTTGAGTTTCCTTACGACCTCGTCGGCCGGAGCCATGTCGGGGTCCCAGAGGATGAGGCAGTTCTTGGACAGGGTGCGCACCTGCTTGAGGCTGTCATATTGTCCGCAGAAGGCTATGAAGTTGTCGCCCAGCACCTTCTTGGCCATTTTGTAGGCCTCAAAGTGGGGCGTGTGCATCATGGGGATGATGCCGTATTTCTTGCAGGCCTCCAGTTCCTCGGCAAAGGTGGGGATGGGGCGCCGCTTGGCGGGGTCAGACGATGCCAGGACGTACTTGCTGCGCAGCTCGGCCAGGTCGGTCTTGGCGTATTCCACCGGCTGAGCGATGGGCGACAGGTCGGAGGCATTGACCATGGTGCGGTTGATGGTGCGGTCGTGCATGATGATGAGCTGGTTGTCGCGGGTGTAGTGGACGTCACACTCTATGGCCCTGAAACCATAGCGCTTGGCCATGGCCACGCCGTCGGGGCTGTTTTCGGGTATGTAGCCTTTGATGTGGCAGCCGCGGTGGGCCACGCTGTAGGGCAGGCTCTGCATGGGAAGCAGGGTCAGCAACGAAATGATGAATGAAATGAGTGTCATGGTTTTCCTTTCTTTTGAGTGTTTTTGTTGTTGTTTTTATTTTAAATGTTTTCTTAATTCGTTTTTGTCAATGACGACATAGACGGTGTCGACCACCCTCCCCGACCGGCTGGGCTGGAGGTGTTTCAGGGGGTTGGCAAAATCCTTGTCCAGAATAGTCACGTCGTCGACGAAGTAGTCGGTTTCGCCCCGGTTGCCGAAAAAGTTGCGGAACCCCCATACGCTGTGGTAGCGGATCTTGAGTTTCCATCCGGCCACCTGGGCCTGTTTCATGATGCTGATGAGCGAGTCCTGGTCGTTCCTGTCGTTGTCGAACGAGAAACTGAAGGGGTCGCCGCTGGTGTTCATGCCCGTCTGGGTCAGGTTGAGACGTCCCTCCCAACTGTCCCAGAAGACGCCCTTCCGCGTAAACTCGATAAGGTTGCCCACCTTCTCGCCGTTGCTGTAGTTTTCCTTGCAGCCTGCCAGCATCAGTAATGCTAGTATGATAACAACGTACTTCATAATGTGTGTTTTATTTCCTATTCAATAATAAATATTGTGTATCGCCGTCTGTCAGTCTTCAACCGGGGTGTAGTAGACGTACTTGTCGGCATCGTAGATGAACACGATGTCCTTGAGCCGCTTCATGGCCTCAGTGCCCCATGTTCCCTTGAGCCGGATGTTCATGATGGCGTGGCATGAAAATTTCTGCATGATAGAGCGCACAAAGGGCTCCCAGTCTGCCGCGGCGTCCACGTCGAATGCTATCTCCTGCGTGCCGGTGGCTATGGCGGCGCCGAGGACGGCGAGGTTGTTGCTGTAGGTCACGGTCCTCTTCGCCGGTGCCTCACTGAGCGGGGCGACAATGGCACTGCCGCCGGGACGGTACAGCCACGGCCGGCGGCCTATCTCGATATAGTCGGAGTGCATGGCCGGCGGATTGCCGTATCCTGCCGGTTTCAGATACTTCTCCGATGGGTCGAAGGTGACGTCCAGATGGTCAACCCTCGAATAGAGGTTGCCCAGCAGCTTGCCTGTCGGGGCAGCAAGGGAGGAGCATCCGCCCACCTCCGACTTCTTGCCCATTGATACCGAGGCGCGCACGAGGTAGGCCCCCGTGTGATAGGCACAGAACTCGTCGATAAGGTCAAGCACATGGTGAGGGTCGCTCCGCTGGTGGGAGCAGCCTATGATGACGTCGGGCTTCCACCGGGCGATGTCGGCATATTTCTCATAGAAATAGAAATCGTAACAGATCAGGAACATATACCTGACGCCCTCGATGTCAAGGTAGTACGGCTCCTGCCACTCGCGGGTGTAGCGATTGTCCACGCCGGTTTTCTGCCACTCTCCGGCCGTAACATGCTGCTTGTAGTATTTTCCGATGAGGGAACCGTCCCTGCCGAATACGTGGATGGCATTGCGCGGCTTCTCCCATGAGTCGTCCACGGCACCGCAGAAGACCAGCGTGCTGCAACGGCGGGCTGTTTCGGCGCACTTCCTGAGCAGGACGGGCCCGTTCTTCCTGGCCTTGTCAAAGAAACCACCGGCGACGGTCTTTCCCGGCACGTCGCTGAATTCGGGGAGCACCACGATATCCAGCGAGGCGTCACACTTGTCCAATTCCTTCAACGTCCACTCAAAGGTGTTGTCAAGCCCCGCTTCGTCCAGGGCATAGAGTGGCTGTATCATGCGGGCCTTCATAGGTTTGGCCACACTGCTGCCTGCGACACACAGGCACGCCAGAGCGAAAATCAAAAAACTTTTTCTGTTCATTATTCTTTCTTCTTAAAAATACTGTCAATCACAAGCGCTATGGCGCCGTCGCCCGTCACATTGCAGGCCGGTCCGTAACCGTCCAAGGCAAGATACAGCGTCATGACCAGGGCCGTCTGGTCGGCGTTGAAGCCCATGATGGACTCCAACAGCCCGATGGATGCCATCAGCACACCGCCCATGACGCCCGGGGCTGCCACCGCGGCAATGCCCTGCATGAACACAAAATGGGCATATACTGAAAACGGCAGCGGAACGCTGAAGATGTATGCTATCGCTATTGATGAAACGGCCAGCTTGATGGTAGAGCCGCACATATGGACAGTGGAGCACAGGGGAATGGTAAAGTCCACGATGTCGTCCCGTATGCCGTTCTTCCTGGCGCATGCCGACGTCACGGGAATCGTGGCCGACGAGGAGCATATCGAGAACGCCGTCAGATAGGCCGACAACATATTCCAAAGACATTTAAACGGATTTTTCCGGGCTATGATGCCGGCTATGCAATATTGTATCACGAGGTAGCATACCGTGAGCACCATACCCGTGAGTATAATCTTGAACCCGGCACCGATCAGGGCGGCTATCGTTCCCTTGGCGCTCATCTCGCATATCATGGTGAATATATACACGGGCAGCAACGGTATGACGCCCTTCTCGATAGTCCACTTGATGATATTGCCAAACTCCTCAAACCCCGCCTTCAGGGCCTTGGAGTCTGTGAAGATGATGCCCACGCCGATCATGAACGACAGCAGCAGGGCGGTCATGATGTCGCACACGGGCGGAATCTTCAGTTCAAAATAAGGCAGGAACTCCTTGCCCGACACCGTCTCGGAGCAGAACTCGCCCACCTGCAGGTAATGGGGCAAGGCGTTGGAGGCACCGGCATAGGCAAAGAAGCCCGACAGGATGGTAGACAGATAGGCTATCGCCAACACGGCAAGCAACATCCTGCCAGCCCTGCGCCCCACGCCTGCAATGGCCGGCGTCACAAGGCCCAGCACCAGCAACGGGATGATAAACTTGAGACACTGGGCGAACAGTACGTCAAAGGTCTTGAATATGCGCACCAGCGCATCGGGTGCGACCATCCCCAGCAGGGCACCGCAGGTTATCGCTATGATAACCCTGAGAAATAAACTCAGTCTTATTCTTTTAATTTGCATAAGTATCAATATGTTTATGAAATGTTTTTTCAGAAATTTCACGCCTCGGTCAGCATTCTTTCGTCCTCCCTTCCAGGCGATATCACAGGCATGACGGGGAGCCGCCATGCAGGTCTTTTCTATGTCCGCCCCGTGAGCTCTGGGGGAGAAACCATTGTGACATACAAAAGTAGTTATAAAATTTGGGAAACCAACTTTGCATTAGATGAAATATTCCCCCGTCACGGGTCATGTACCGTTGAGGAAGGACTCCAGAGACAGAGGGGAACGCCTGTCCTGACAGTCCTGGCCATGGTTGAGAGAGAATCTTGTTTTAACACAAATTAACAGTTTCCGCCGTTTTTTACATCTTCACGCTTTGGGCTGAAAAATTCTCAGGCCTTACGGTTTTTACCGGCAGGCCTGCTGGTTGAAACTGGCAGGCCTGCCAGTAAAATCTCGCAGGCCTGCAAAATTCACCCCTCCCAGAAGTTGTTACAGAGGGGATGGGAACATAAGAAAATGTAGCTTTGACAAATGTTAATTTTTGTAATAATCCGATGCTTTCTATTCATTGCCACCCAGGGCAGGAAGCAAGATATCACCCTGCTGGCTATTCTCTGAAATCTGAAGGCTTTACACCAAGGTTTTTCTGCACATAGCGGCTGAAATGAGACAACGAGGTAAAGCCGAACATATCAGAAATCCGGGTAAACGACAGGCTTTTGTCACGGAGCAACCTACTGATATCCAGCGATGTATAACGGGCAATCCAATAGGCAGCCGGCAAGCCGCTCGTTTTTTTACACACCTCCGACAGGTATTTGGGCGTCACACACAGTTTTCGGGCATAATAGCCTATTTCACGGTTTTGTCGGAACTCTCCCTGTTCAAGCAGGTCCAGAAACTGCTCCATAAGCTGATGGCTCTGTGAGGAAATCTTGTTCTCGCCATATAGGGACACATGGAAATCAAAGAAATCCAGAATCATACACTGTATGGCATTGATCATGATTTCACGGAAAAAATGATGCTCGGGCTGAGAGAGACGATGCCTGATGACATTGAAATTGGCGGCACACCGCTCTTGCTGCTCCGGCCGGAGTTTCATCACAGGATTGTTAAACAGCGACAGATGGCCCTGCATGCCGTAATTGCTCTGCGGCGTAGACACTTCAATGAATTCCCGTGTCACATAGACGACATCTACCCTGAAGTCACGGCTCGCCAACATATTCCTTATCAAGTCGCCACGGCCGGGCACTATCATGCAGTCACCCTTTTCAAAGACAAACGCTCTCTCCCGGTACTCAAACCTGCAACTGCCTGCATGGCAATAGGCATGAGCCAGATAACCGCCATACAGCTCATCCCCTATCCTGTCCAGGCAGTCATCAATAATAATGTGTTTCATCGTCTCCATTGTTCCGCTAAGTTACTGAAAAAACAAATAATATAGATTCCCCGTCTGCGCATTTTTTTCTGCCGTTCACCCCCGGATGCGTTTGGCCGTTTCGCTGCAGAATGGTAACTTTGTTCCTGAAAACACACTGAACGATTTTTTTGACATGAAACGCTTTTTTATTATCCTTCTCCTCTGCCGCCCGGGCTACGGCCATGCACAGGAGGTATTCAGCATTGTAGCCCATCCGGGCGAGAACGCCGACATCGAGGTCAACATCAGTTGGGCAAGCAGCAGTCGCGGCACCTTCGTGGGTTATGTCCCGCTGAAGAAAACAAGGAAAGCCTCTGACAGGTACTCCCGCACCATACACCCACAGCAGGAAGAACTGTGCACTACCTTCGACAGCATCTACTCAAAGACGGCCGATAACGAAAACTTTCACGAATATCCCCATTTCATCAAGTGCGGAGCCGTCATCAAGGGTTTGAAGAAAAATACGGAATACATTTTCTATATCTACGGGCAACGCAACGGCAAGACCATAGCACTCTCCCCCCTGCACCACTTCAAGACGGCCGGTGCCCGGGAGTGGTCGGCAACCGTGATATCCGACTTCCACTCCTATCCTCCCCTGCCCGGCCGCCTCAAGGCCGCCATGGCCATGGTGGACAAGACGCTGCAGTATGACCCGTCGACCGACTGGATACTCCATCTGGGTGACGTGGTGGCATGGGGCGGCAGCTATTCCTTCTGGCAACGGATGTACGAAGAACCCCTGTTTGCCCGCTACGCCTGGGCAGGACTCAACGGCAACCACGACAACATGACCCGCCAGTACGGCCAGAGCAACCGTTTCTTCCGCGACACCAACTATGTGCCCCGCAATGGCTACGACGGGCAGGAGGGCGTATGCTACCATTTCCGCTACGGTGACGCCCTGTTCATCATGCTCAACAACGAAGCCATGTTCAAGGACAACGATCTGGAAAAAGCCCAGCAATGGGTCCGTCAGGTCGTCACCAAGGCCCGTCAGGGCAAGAAGGCTCCGCGCTACATCATCGTAGGCGAACACTACCAGTGGTTCTACGGCAACAACGGCAAGTCGTCGCAATACAGCCGCTGGCAGCAGCTGTTTGACGAACTGGGTATCGACCTCGCCCTGGCAGGCAACAACCACATATACCTCCGCACAGATAAGCTGTATGGCGGACAGGTCACTGCTTCAGCCGACAAAGGCACCCTCTACCTGCAGACCAGTTCCTCGGACAACGAACGCGGACAGGACATGGGCGAACTGACCAACAACAACGACCTTATACGCTGCCGCTGGACCGAAGGAGACCGCACCGTCAGTGCCCTCAATATGAAGGTTACCCCACATCATATCCTCCTGACGCTCCTTGACCGCCACGGGAACGTATGCGACCAAGCCGAGCTCAAGCCAAAAAAATAAACAAAAAGGGGAGAAATCAGCGCAAGAGTTCTATGGCTGCCTTGCCGGTAAGGGATTCAATGTCAAACGCTATCATAAGCAAGCGGGCAGCACCCTGCTCCATCTCCTTCTGCAACCCCTCAGCATCACCGGGATTGTAGCGCTCGCCAAGCTGACGCAATGCCGACATCTTCTCGTCCGCATCTTCTACAATACGCACCCTGCCGAAACAGACGACACTCTGGTAATAGGTCGTAAACTCACAGGGCTGGACACTGTCCTTATATATAATGGTAAAAGAAGCCTTGTCATATCGGCGCACGGCATCAACCTTATGGCCGGTCAGCGCTGAATGGAAATAAAGCCTGCGACCCACCATGACATAGCTCAGGGGAACACCATAAGGGTAGCCGTCATCACCCAAAACACTGAGAACTCCCGAAGTTGACTTGCTCAGTATCTCTATACATGCCTCTTCGGGCAGTTGCTGGCGCCTGCGGCGCATAGGACGGAATGTCGTCATTGTTTCGCTTTTTCGTGTATTTGCCGTCAGGAGGAAATAATCTGCTGAAACCCTTCCAACGACATTGCAATACAAAGATACACAGATTTTTGTTCAGACATCTTCAAGGCCTCATAGAAAAGCAAAATTTTTTCCTTCATGAACAGGAATGCATTTTTTACCCGTATTCACGAGGGCGGTCTTTCCTGCTGTGCAAATAAATTATCCTCCCGGCAGGGGAATTGGGAAAAAGTTTGTACATTTGCAGTTGATAACGTGAATACCAACTCTAAAAACTGTATTGTATTATGACAAAGAAATGGGTATGCCCGGTATGCGGCTATGTTTATGAAGGGGAGAATCCCCCTGAGAAATGTCCTCAATGTAAAGTTCCCGGTTCAAAGTTTCTCATCAAAGAGGCTTCGGAGGGACTCTGTTTCGCCTGTGAGCATGAGCTCGGCGTGGCTAAGGCCATCCCCGAAGGTGAAGAGGGGGCTTTCGTGCTGCAGGGACTGAAGAATGACTTCATGGGCGAATGTACCGAGGTAGGCATGTATCTCGCCATGAGCCGCCAAGCCGACCGCGAGGGTTATCCTGAAGTGGCCGAGGCATTCAAGCGCTATGCCTTTGAAGAGGCTGAGCATGCCGCCAAGTTTGCCGAACTGCTGGGTGAAGTGGTATGGGACACCAAGACCAACGTCAAGGCCCGCATGGAGGCTGAAGAGGGTGCCTGCGCCGGCAAGCTGAAGGTGGCCAAGATAGCCAAGCAGCTCGGCCTGGATGCCATACACGACACGGTCCACGAAATGGCTAAGGACGAGGCTCGCCACGGAGCCGGTTTCCAAGGTTTGTGGAACAGATATTTCAAGGACAAATAGTCCCTTCCCCTCTCCCGAAAGGGGGAAAGTGAAGAGGCGGCAGATAACTGTTGTTACGGTATTTTTTCCGAAAAACGACAATTATCTGTCGTTTCTTTTTTAAACCCATCGCGGCACAGGTGCGTCATCCCTCATACTTCTTACTTCACCCCGTGATTCCATAGTTCCGTGCAAATTTTAACCCAATACCGGCATACCGGCACCTTATAAACCAATATCGGCACCCAACCTGTCCAGGGGGAGGGTGCCGATATTGGGGTTTGTCCTGCCGCGCAGGGAAAAAGGGGGATTATACAAAGAGTATCTCTTCGCCGTGGAACAGGAAATTGCCGCCTACGACATACTCTGTCGCCGTTGGGGAGAACTGGTCCTGCATGGTGAAATGGAGATGCCCGGCCAGGATGGCTTTCAGCAGGGGTTCCTTCTTGAGGCTGGCTATGAAGTCCCTGGTCACGGGGTCTTCTCTCTGTATGCGGTAGTCGCCTGAGGGGTCGGGCACCCGGGCACTGCCGAGCTTGGCGGCCTCGCGCTGCCAGAACTTTACGTTGACACGCCAGATGTTGTCGGTATGAAACGGCACATGCATGCACAGCACGATGGGTAGCCCCTTCTTCACTTCCTTTTGGAACAGGTCGACCTGCTCCTGGGTGACATAACCATAAACATCGTCCAACGTAACGAAATTCACGCCATTGACCACCTGCGACTGGAGGACTACATTGAAGGGATACACCTCCTGCAACTTGCTGCGCGACAAGTCCTTGAACTTCTCTGTACGCTCTTCCTTCACGTCGTTGAGCCACATGGAGGGCGAAAACTCATGGTTGCCCATGCACCCGGTCATGCCCTCGCCGAAGTACTTCTTTACCAAGTCAAAGTTGGCCTCACTCTGCCAGTCAATGATATCGCCGGTATGGACAACGTAGTCCACATGGTCCCTGGCCCATGCCAGAGAGTCGCGTAGGGCTTCCTCCTGACGACCGCCAAAGGTCATGGTGCGCTTGGTATGGAGCGTCTGCTTCTTCTCGTTCTCATGGGGATAAGCTGCCGTAAGATGGGTGTCGGAAATATGCAGGATGGAGAAAGGCTTCTCCAGACCTATGTTTACCGTACCGTAACTTAGCATCAGGCGCTCATAACGCCCACGTTTGGGAAATACCGACGGATCATCTTCGGCCAATACCGGCAGCTGAGAGGTAGCCACCAAGGCTCCCATGCCCGCCATTCTCTTCAGGAAACCTCTCCTGTTCACTTTTTCATTCATAATGCAATCTCGGATTAAATATTGTTTCGGCAAAGATAAGAAATATATTCCGTAAGCCGGCATTCCTGCATACAAAAGCATTCTGTCAAGCTTGTTTTATACAGCAAGCCGACCGTTCCGGTTTCTACAGATTTTAATATTGCTTAACAGTTATGCATCCTGCCCGGCAAACCCATAAAAATTCCCCGGCCATACAGATTTCACTGGCAGGCCTGCGCGTTGAAACTGGTAGGCCTGCCAGTAAAAACGCACAGGCCTGCAAAATTTACCCCCTCCATAGTGCCTCCTGAACGGGGTGGCAAGATACAAGGCCCCCCCCCTTGTAAAATGTTACTAATTGTTAAATATACGCCTCATCCATTTCAAGTCCGCCCGAACTGCCAGGCTCTCTTCAGGGCTGGCGGGAAAAAGCAAAAGGCTCCTCGGGAAACAGCCATTGCAAACGTGAACGGCTTGAAGCCAGCACCTTGGGGCACAACATATCTTCAAAGCACCTGCACCGTTGAAGCAATAAAAAAAACGGCCTCTCCGACGATGCGAAATTCCCGTCAAGCCGCAGATAAGAAATATATTTCGTATCTTTGCACTCTTCAACAGCAAAACAATGATTTTCCCGAAGACCTTTGAAACAAAGATTGGCTTCAGCGAGGTGCGGACAGCGTTGAAAGGGCGCTGCCTGTCATCGCTCGGCGCTGAGCTGGCCGACAAGATTACGTTTCACAGTAACCCGGAAGTCATCAACGGGCTGTTGGAACAGGTCAGGGAATTCAGATGCATCATGGAGGAGGAAGACGATTTCCCCGAGGAGAACTTCCTGGACATGCGCAGCAGCCTGGTGCGCATACAGACTAAAGGCAGCTACATGGACGAGGGGGAACTCCATGCCCTGAAGACATCGCTCACCACCATCAGCCATATCGTGGGGTTCCTCAACGCCGGCAACGAAGAAGAGACCGCCGCATATCCTGCCCTCCACAAACTGACAGAAGACATTGCCGTATTTCCCGACATCGTGGCGCGCATTGACCGCATCCTCAACAAATTCGGCAAGATAAAGGATGACGCCTCGCCCGAACTCCTCAGGGTAAGGACCGCCATCGACAACACCAAGAAAAGCATCAGCATCAGCCTGCGAAGCATCCTGCACAACGCACAGCAGAACGGCTATGCCCCGGAGGAAGCCTCGCCCACCCTGCGCGACGGCCGCATGGTCATCCCCGTATTCACATCGCTGAAACGCAAAATCAACGGCATCGTACACAGCGAGTCGGCAACAGGCAAGACCGTCTTCATGGAGCCGGCCGACGTGGTAGAAGCCAACAACAATATCAGGGCACTCGAAGCCGATGAGCAGAGAGCCATTATCGCCATCCTGCAGGAAATAAGCGACATCATCCGCCCCGAGACCGAATCAATCCTGAAATCCTACCAATTCTTAGGCAAGATAGACCTTATCAGGGCCAAAGCCATATACGCCAACCATATCGACGGCATCGAGCCCCATGTCGAGAATCATCCCGTCCTGGACTGGCAACAGGCCCGCCACCCGCTCCTTATGGAAAGCCTGCACCGGAGAAACAGGAAGATGATTCCCCTGGACATCACCCTGACACCCGAAAACCGCATCCTGCTCATCTCCGGCCCCAATGCCGGCGGCAAATCCGTCACACTGACAACGACAGGCCTGCTGCAATACATGGTGCAATGCGGCCTGTCCGTGCCCCTGGCCGAAAGCTCGCACATGGGAGTCTTCAGCAGCATATTCCTTGACATCGGCGACGAACAAAGTATTGAAGACGAACTGAGCACCTACTCAGGGCATCTGTTCAACATGAAAAACATGATGAAGATGTCGGACGACGGGAGTCTCATCCTCATCGACGAAATAGGAGGCGGTACGGAGCCCCAGATAGGTGCCGCCATCGCCCAAGCCATGCTGCATCGCTTTCTGGACAACAGGACATGGGGCATCATCACCACCCACTACCAAAGCCTGAAATACTATGCACAGGAAAACGACGGCATCATCAACGGAGCCATGCTCTACGACAGAGCAGGGATGCAGCCCCTGTTCCAGTTGCAGACAGGTATACCCGGCAGCTCGTTCGCCATTGAGATTGCCAGAAAGATAGGACTGCCCCAAGAGGTTATCAACGAAGCCTCCCGGGCAGTCGGTTCCGACTATATCCAAAGCGACAAATACCTGCAGGACATCATCCGCGACAAACGCTACTGGGAGAACAAGCGGCAAGGCATCCACCAGAAAGAGAAACAACTGGATGAACTCATAGGCCGCTACGAGCACGACCTCAGCGACCTGGCCTCCACACGCAAAAGCGTCATCAACGAAGCCAAGGAAAAAGCCGAGTCACTCATCAAGGAAAGCAACGCCCAGATAGAAAACACTATCCGCACCATCCGCGAAGCACAGGCCGAGAAAGAAGAAACCAAGAAGGCACGGCAACAACTCGCCACCTTCAAGACCCATATCGACGGACAGGACGACAAGGAAGACCCCGTAGCCCGGAAAGCCGAACAAATACGCCAACGGCGACTGAGACACGAACAGAGGAAACTGGAGAAAACGCGTCAGAACAACCCAGAAACAACCACATCGGCAAAACCATCAGTAAAAACCGAAACAAGCACAGCACCGTTGCGCCAAGGTTCCTACGTCAAAATCCTCGGGCAGGAATCCATCGGACGCATTGAAAAAATCAACGGCAACAACGCCGTCGTCATCATCGGCAACATGTATCTCACACTCAAGACCAACATGCTCACCGCCACCACCAAACCCGAAGAACAAAAGGTACCTGCACGGTCATTCCTCAGCCGCTCAACACGAGAAAACATTACCGAAAAATCCCTTACCTTCAAACCCAACATTGACGTGCGCGGCATGAGCGGTGCAGAAGCCCTCAACGCCGTAACATACTTTATTGAAGATGCCATCCTGCTGGGTATCACACCCCTGCGCATCCTCCACGGCACTGGAACAGGCTATCTGCGACAGGTCATACGCCAATATCTGAACACCGTACCGCAAATAAAAAGTTTCCACGACGAACACGTTCAGCTTGGCGGAGCAGGAATCACAATCGTAGAACTTTAATTTTTTTATCAGAAAAGTGTCATTAAAAGATTGTGGACGACTATTATTTCGTTATTTTCCACTATCTTTGCATAATAATATATCATTAAAGAAATGGCACAGGAAGATATTTTCAAAAAAGTGGTAAGCCACTGCAAGGAATATGGCTTTGTATTCCCATCCTCAGAAATTTATGACGGCCTGGCAGCCGTCTATGACTACGGACAAAACGGCGTTGAACTGAAAAACAACATCAAGCAATACTGGTGGCAGTATATGGTACTCCTTCACGAGAACATCGTAGGACTGGACTCTGCCATCTTCATGCATCCAACAATATGGAAGGCATCCGGCCACGTAGATGCATTCAACGACCCCCTGATAGACAACCGTGACTCAAAGAAACGCTATCGTGCCGATGTCCTCATAGAAGAGCAAATTGCCAAATACGACGAAAAGATAGAGAAAGAAGTTGCCAAGGCGCGCAAACGCTTCGGCGACGCCTTTGACGAACAGAAATACCGTGAGACATCACCCCGCGTACAGGAAGAGGCAGCCAAGCGCGATGCACTCCACAAACGCTACCAGGATGTTATGAACGCCCCCGGCGGCATTGACCTGGAGGGCATGAAGCAAATCATCCTTGACGAAGGCATCGTATGTCCCATATCAGGAACCAAGAACTGGACCGACGTGCGCCAATTCAACCTGATGTTCAAGACAGAAATGGGTGCCGCCGCCGAAGGTGCATCAACCATATACCTGCGTCCGGAAACAGCACAGGGCATCTTTGTAAACTACCTCAACGTACAAAAAACAGGACGCATGAAAATTCCGTTCGGCATAGCACAGATAGGCAAGGCCTTCCGCAACGAGATAGTTGCAAGGCAGTTTATCTTCCGTATGCGCGAATTTGAACAGATGGAAATGCAATTCTTTGTTAAGCCCGGCACCGAACTGCAATGGTTTGAAGAATGGAAAAAACGCCGCATGGCATGGCATCAGGCATTAGGTTTTGGCAGCGAAAACTACCGCTTCCACGACCACGACAAACTGGCCCACTATGCCAATGCCGCCACCGACGTAGAGTTCAAGATGCCCTTCGGATTCAAGGAAGTAGAAGGAATCCATTCACGCACCAACTTTGACCTGTCACAGCATGCCAAGTACTCAGGCAAGAAAATTGAATATTTTGACCCCGATGAAAACATCTCCTACACACCATATGTAATAGAGACAAGTATCGGAGTAGACCGCATGTTCCTGTCCGTCATCTGCCACAGCTATGACGAGGAGCAGTTGCCCGACGGTCAGACACGTACAGTATTGCATCTGCCCGCAGCATTAGCCCCGGTCAAACTGGCCGTATTCCCACTGACGAAGAAGGACGGCCTGCCTGAGAAGGCACGCGAAATCATTGATGAGTTGAAATTCCACTTCAACTGCAAATACGAAGAAAAAGACCAGATCGGCAAACGCTACCGCCGTCAGGATGCCATCGGCACGCCCTTCTGCGTAACCGTTGACAACCAGACTCTTGAAGACAACACTGTAACCCTACGCTACCGCGACACCATGGAGCAGCAACGCGTCAATATCGCAGAACTGCGCAGTATCATAGAGGACAAAGTCAGCATCACAAGCCTTCTGAAAAATCTCAAATAACATATCATTAACATACATGGGAAAGCACCTGCTATTCATTTTTCTAACCCTGCTCTCAGCCTCAGTACTGATGTCGTCATGCAAGGATGACGACGGTGACGAAGAGGAGTATGCCAACTGGCAATCACGCAACGATGCTTACTTCGGGAGCATACGCACGTTAGCCCTGGACTCTATCCGCCAGGCCAAGACCCGCTACGGCAACTCATGGACAGCCCATTGCAACTGGCGTTCCTACCTTTGCTACTCGCTGGACAGCACCATCACCAACAAATCAACAGACTCCATCTATGTCGAGATTATACGACGGGGAAACGGAGCCGGATGCCCATTATCTACAGACTCATGTCGCCTGTATTACCGTGGACGCCTCATACCCTCGGCAAGCTACCCTGAGGGATATGTCTTTGACCACACAGGGCAGTCGTCCAAGTTTGAAAAAGTTTTCGACCACAAGACCGCAGTACCTGGCCTGATGCGTCCAAGTACATCAGTGAAAGGATTCGGAACAGCATTGCAGAACATGCACATAGGCGACCTATGGAGGGTATATATACCCTACACACTGGGCTACAATACAGCAGGAAGCAACTCCGTTCCGGCATACAGCACGCTGATTTTTGAAATTGAGCTATACGCTTACTACAGAAGCGGAGTCAACGTGCCAGTCTGGCATTAGAATACAATGTGAGGATATCGTTTCATGAGACAACACACGATTAACGTACGCGGAAAACTCTTCAGCCTCAATCCGGCTGCGGTAATGGGCATTGTAAATCTCACTCCCGACTCATTTTACAGTGAGAGCAGGAAAAACGACGAAGAGTCACTTCGCGACAGAATACGTCAGATCGTTGAAGAAGGAGGAAATATCATTGACATCGGAGCCTGCTCGTCACGCCCCGATGCACCGATAGTCAGCCAGGAAGAAGAAATGAAACGCCTGCGAAACGGGTTGCAAATCATCCTCAAGACAGGGTGCAATCTCCCGTTATCTGTAGACACCTTCCGGGCCGATGTGGCCAAAATGTGTGTTGAGGAATACGGAGTTGCCATCATCAATGACATCTCAAGCGGCCAAATGGACAAGAATATGTTCCAGACCATAGCCCAAATGCAGGTACCTTATATCATGATGCACATGAGAGGTACACCGGAAACCATGCAACAACAGACCAAATACAACGACCTCGTTGCAGAAATGTTTCTCTATTTCTCCGTCAGGATCAACCAACTGCGCGAGCTGGGTGTAAACGACATTATTATCGACCCAGGATTCGGCTTTGCCAAAACAACTGAGCAGAACTACGAACTGCTCAACCGCCTGGAGGATTTTCAAGAATTTGACTTACCCATACTGGTAGGTGTATCCCGCAAATCAATGATATATAAACATCTTGGCATCACCCCTCAGGACGCCTTGAACGGCACTACCGTCATCAACACAATAGCATTGACCAAAGGAGCCGAGATACTGAGAGTACATGACATCAAGCCATGTGTCGAAGCTGTAAGAATTTATGACAAATTGAAAGAAAACGCCATACTATGATAAACTTCGGATTCAAGGATGCTGTTGACATCTTTCTGGTAGCACTGCTACTTTACTATATTTATAGGCTCATGAAGCGCTCCAGCGCAGCTAACATATTCTCGGGCATCATTGTCTTTCTCATCGTATGGATTATCTTCTCACAGATACTCGGCTTGAAACTCATGGGCACAATGCTCAACTACATTGTCAATATTGGAGCTCTGGCCCTTGTCGTCCTGTTTCAGGAGGAAATACGCCGTTTTCTATCCACTATTGGAACAAGCGGCAAAAACCATATCCTCCTTCGGCTCTTCCGCCCCAAGAAACTCGAAGCAGCATCCCACGAAGACATTATCCCTATCATCATGGCCTGCATCAACATGAGCCGGGAAAAGACAGGAGCTCTCATTGTCATTGAGCACAACATCGGACTTAACGAATATATCAGTTCCGGAGATATCATTGATGCAAACATTAATCAACGACTTCTTGAAAACATTTTTTTCAAGAACAGCCCTTTGCACGACGGTGCCATGATCATCCGCAACAAACGCATAGCTGCAGCAGGATGCATCCTTCCTGTATCCCACAATACAGACATCCCCAAGGAACTAGGACTCCGCCACCGCTCTGCTATGGGTATATCAGAAAAGACCGACGCTCTGGCTATCGTCGTTTCAGAAGAAACCGGCGAAATCTCTGCAGCATACAACGGCATTCTCTATCAGGCTCTCTCTGCTGACAAGCTGGAGGCTCTGTTGACACAAGAATAATCTCCAAAAACAAGACATTCAAAAAACAAGCAAATCTGATTAATGAACGAAGAAGAAAACAATGAGTTCTTAGAGCATTCCAGCTATTCTCCTGTTACAGAGAAAAACGGCTCTATCCAGCGTCTTTCCGGCATGTATCAAGATTGGTTTCTGGATTATGCCTCCTATGTTATCCTAGACCGTGCCGTACCCCACCTCGGAGATGGTCTGAAGCCCGTCCAGCGGCGCATTCTCTACTCCATGAAGAGAATGGATGACGGTCGATATAACAAAGTAGCAAACATCGTTGGCCACACCATGCAGTTTCACCCCCATGGTGATGCCTCTATATATGGTGCCCTTGTTCAGATGGGACAGAAAGATTTGCTTATCGACTGCCAAGGTAACTGGGGCAATATCCTCACTGGAGACATGGCTGCTGCTCCACGTTATATCGAAGCACGCCTCTCCAAATTTGCATTGGATGTACTCTTCAATGCCAAGACTACAGAATGGAAACTCTCCTACGACGGACGCAACAAAGAACCGGTTGTTCTGCCTGTAAAATTTCCCATGCTTCTGGCCCAAGGCGCAGAAGGCATTGCCGTTGGTCTGTCTGCCAAGATATTGCCTCACAATTTAAGTGAACTCTGCGACGCAGCTATCAGTTACCTGCATGGAGAGGAATTTCATCTCTACCCCGATTTCCAGACCGGTGGCAATATTGATGTTTCAAAATACAACGATGGGAAACGGGGAGGCTCTATAAAGATCCGGGCCAAGATAGAGAAGATTGACAACAAGACTTTGGTCATCAAGGAAATTCCTTATGGCAAAACAACCAGCAGCGTCATTGAATCCATTCTCAAAGCCATTGAAAAAGGCAAAATCAAAGTGCGTAAGGTTGATGATAACACTGCTGAGAATGTTGAAATTGTCATCAACTTGATGCCTGGCACCAGCTCCGACAAAACTATTGACGCCCTGTATGCGTTCACCGACTGCGAAATAAGTATCTCACCCAACTGTTGCGTCATTGATGATGACACGCCATGTTTCCTGACTGTCAGCGAAGTTCTGCGGAATTCTGTGGACACAACCCTGAATCTGCTGCAGCGGGAATTGGAAATCAAGCGTGGCGAAATTATGGAACAGCTACACTATGCTACCCTTGAGGAAATTTTTATCAACGAACGCATCTACAAGGATCGCGGATTTGAGAATGCCTCATCCACAGATGCTGCATGCGAGCATATAGACGAACGTCTGACCCCATTCTATCCTGACATGATCCGCGAGGTGACCAAGGATGACATCCTCAAACTTTTGGAAATCAAGATGGCGCGCATTCTCAAATTCAACAAGGAGAAAGCCGATGAGGCCATCCTACGCATGAAAGAGGAAATAGCCCGCATAGAGAAAGACCTCAACAATATGACTGAGGTTACAACCAACTGGTTCCAGATGATAAAAGACAAATATGGAGCTGCCCACCCCCGCCGCACTGAAATCAGGTCATTTGACACAATTGAGGCCAGCAAGGTAGCCGAGGCAAACCAGAAATTGTACATCAACCGTGAAGACGGCTTTATCGGCACCTCGCTCAAGAAGGATGAGTTTGTTTCTCCATGTTCCGACATTGACGACATCATTCTCTTCTACCGCGACGGCACTTATAAAATTGTACGTATTGCCGAGAAACTCTTTGTCGGCGAAACAGAGAAGAGCAAGTCCGAAGGCAAGAAAGCTGAAATTATCCACGTGGCCGTATATAAGAAAAGCGATACCAGAACCATCTACAACGTCATCTACCGTGATGGCAAGAAAGGTTCTGCATTCATGAAGCGCTTCAATGTCACCTCCGTCACCCATGACAAGGAGTATGACCTCACGGCAGGAACTCCTGGCAGCCGCATTTTCTATTTCTCTGCCAACCCTAATGGTGAAGCCGAGACGGTAAGAGTCATGCTCAAGCCCGCTCCGAAATTGAAAAAACTGGCCTTTGACATTGACTTCGCCAGCCTCATGATTAAAGGACGTCAAAGCCGTGGCAATCTGGTGACCCACTATGCCCTCTACCGCATTCTGCTCAAATCGCATGGTGCTTCCACCCTCGGTGGCCGAAAAGTATGGTTTGACACTGATATCCATCGCATCAACTATGAAGAACACGGCATTTACCTCGGTGAGTTTGCCAGTGATGACCGTATTCTTGTCATACTGCCAAACGGAGACTACTATTTTACCGACAGTGACTTGAATAACCACTATGATGCCGATATCAAGTATATCGGCAAATACGACCCACAATCCGTATGGACAGTAGTACTCTTTGATGCCGATAACAACAACTACCCCTACATCAAACGTTTCCAACTGGATTTCAGCAACAAGCGCCAGA
Source organism: uncultured Bacteroidales bacterium (assembly GCA_902773055.1). Taxonomy (GTDB): domain Bacteria; phylum Bacteroidota; class Bacteroidia; order Bacteroidales; family Bacteroidaceae; genus UBA6382. The sequence continues at coordinate 26,859 of CACYCZ010000004.1, read as the reverse complement.
ACTTCCTCGGTGAAAACACTGCCAGCAAACTTATTCTGCTGTCCAGCCAAGTCTATCCAAGAATACAAATTACCTATGGTGGCGCCGATGACTTCCGTGAGTCCGAGATTATTGATGTTGACAGTTACATCAAGGTCAAAGGGTTCAAAGCCAAAGGCAAGCGTCTCACCACCTATACCGTTGCCGATATCACAGAATTGGAACCTACCCGTTTCCCTGACCCTCCGTCTGACGATTCTGCGGATGACAACGGAGCAGACAATTCGTCGGAGGAACCCACAAATCAGGATTCTGAAATCCTGAAGACCGACGATGAGATACGCGATGAGCAGACAGGACAGCTCAGACTATTCTGACACACTGTTTTCCCGATGCATCATGAATAAAGTACCGGCGATATTGTTCCTACTCCTTGTCCCTATACTCATAAAAGCCCAGGGTAAGGGTGGCGATAGTCTGATACTACGCACTCACAGCACTATGCTGGGTCTTGGCCGCATCAACCAGTTAGACTCCTATCTCTCACCGCTTGAATATACAGGCCCTCAGGTACGCATAGTCCAGGAGAATACCCGTCCGACACGCCTGCTCCGCGGACGCGTCAGTATGCAGAACCTCATCCAAGCTAACTTTTCCTATACAAAATCCCCTACAGAGGACAGCAAGTACCTCAGTGGCATGCTTGACTGGAATTTGGCCCTGCACTATATGTGGCAGCCCGCTCCAGCCCTCCGTTTTCTTGCCGGTCCTCAATTGGGAATGCATGGTGGGGGCATCTATAATACGCGCAACGGCAACAACCCAGCTCAGGCACGGCTGGCCATAGACCTCAATGCTTCGGGACTGGCCATATATAGTTTCCGCCTGTTCAACCGCTCTCTCCAGGCCCGCTATCAATTAGACTTCCTGCTGGCAGGCATGGCTTTTTCCCCCGAGTATGGACAATCCTATTATGAAATTTTTTCCCTCGGTCAGGAGAAACATAACCTCTGTTTCACCTCTCCTTTCTCGGCTGTCACCGTTAACCAACTGCTTACCCTGGACATTCCCGTTGGAGCATCCCAAATGCGTATAGGCATTGAGCACGTCATGAGGCAGACTCACGTCAACCACCTCAAAACGCATGACTGGACATGGCTGTTCCTTATCGGCTATGTACGCCACTTCTCATTAGTCAAACCCTGAAACCGCGGTATCCCCATGCACCATAGAACTTTTCATTCCGTCCTACGCCTGTTCCTCGCATGCATGTTCATGCTGACGGCCTATTCCTGTATTACAGAAGATACCTTCGACAATACCCCACAAGGCAATTTCGATGCTCTGTGGAACACCATTAACGAGCACTACTGCTTCTTCGGACAGAAAAATACCCAATACGGATTGGACTGGGATGCCCAGCGTGCCCGCTATAGCAGCTACATAACCCCTCAGATGAATTCCAGCCAGTTGTTTGAAGTCTGTGGCAATATGCTACGCGAACTGCGCGACGGCCACGTCAACCTCACGGCGGCCTTCAACACGGCCCGCTACTGGGACTGGTATGAGGCTTACCCTGCCAATTTCAGCGACAGCCTACAACGCAATTACCTTGGCACCGACTACTTCTACACTCAGGGAATCAAGTATAAGATTCTCCCCAACAACATCGGCTACATCTATTGCCCTGACTTTGACGTCAGTTTCGGCAGCGGCAATCTAAGCGCCATATTTTCCCGCCTTGCTGTCTGCAGCGGACTCATCGTAGATGTACGCAACAATCCCGGCGGACAGCTCACCTCTGCCCAGGCTCTGGCTGAATGTTTTATCAACCGGAAAACCACCGGAGGATACATCTGCCACAAGACAGGAAAAGGACACGATTCCTTCTCCTCGCCCGAGGCCATTACGCTGACTCCCGCCGAGGGCATACGCTGGCAAAAACCCGTCGTGGTTCTCACCAACCGCCATTGTTACAGTGCAGCCAACACCTTTGTCATGTACATGAAGGCCTGCACAGAAGCCACCATTCTGGGAGCACGCACAGGAGGCGGATGTGGTATGCCGTTCAACAGCGAACTGCCCAACGGCTGGCTGGTGCGTTTTTCTGCCGTTCCCATGTACGATGTCAACATGCAGCTCACCGAAGAAGGCATTGATCCTGATATTTTCGTAGACCTTACCACTCCCGATTGGCTTCAAGGCAAAGACACCATGATAGAAGCCGCTTTCAGGGTACTCCACGCCTCTCCGCTCTGAAAAACCTTTCAGGAATAAAAAAACACAGCGCTTGCAGGCCGTTGCTCATAAAATATTATTACCTTTGCACCATCTTTGCCGCGCCTGTGGCGAAATTGGTAGACGCGCTAGACTTAGGATCTAGTGTTTCGCGACGTGCAGGTTCGAGTCCTGTCAGGCGCACAATTGAACAAGGAGGAGATTTCTTCGGATTTCTCCTCTTTTTTTGTATACTGCAGACCGCAGAACTACAACGCAGGCGAGTCTGCCCCAAATTTGTACAAAAATTTTTTCCGAAATTCCGACAACCGGGAGACAGCCTTTACCCCTACACAAGGCAAGAATCTGAAGGATACGTATTTATATATTCACCAGCTTGTAGCGGGGAACAAGGCTTTTCATGACTATCCAACCTACCAGATAGGCCACGGCGCACACGCAAAAAATGATAAAGTAACCTGCCGGCTTGCCCTCGAAACCGAGGAAATGGAGGTTGGTGTCACCGGCATAGACAAACAGGCGGCCTGCAACCTGCTGGAAAATAAAGGAACTCAGTCCGGCTGCCATGCCACATATACCCGTAATGGTGGCAGAGGCATGCTTGGGGAACATATCGGTACCGATAGTGTACATATTGGCCGACCATGACTGATGGGCTGCACAGCCGAATCCTATACACAAAACGGGAAACCATGGCGAGTATGTGCCCAGCGGCTGAGCAAGCAATACGACAAGCGGCACGAAGGCGTAAATCAACATTGCCCTGATGCGACAGCTATAGGGATCCTTGCCTGTGCGTTCCATAAAGATAGCCGGCAACTTGCCGCCAAAAATAGACAGCATCGATATCAGGTACAACGTAAATATCAAAGCCATGCCCAAGGGGTCAGAGGTCTTGATGCCAAACTGTGTATTCAGGTAAGAGGGTGTCCAGAACAGGAAGAACCACCATACACCATCGGTCAGGAAACGACCCAGAGCGAAAGCCCATGTCTGGCGGAACCTGAAGAAATGCAGGAAACTCACCTTGGACTGGGCTGTTTCTTCCTGGGGCACCTGCTGGTCAAAGGCCGCATCACTGACTTTGTCCTGTTCTATGTATTCCAGTTCAGCAGCATTCACACGGGGATTTTCCTGAGGTTTCTTATAGGCAAAAATCCAGATGCCCATCCATACGAATCCCAGAGAACCGATAATCAGGAAGGCCAGTTCCCAGCCATAATGTGCTGCCAGCAAGGGTACGCTCAGAGGCGCCACCAGGGCACCGATGGAAGAGCCTGAATTAAAAATGGCCGTAGCAAAGGCGCGGTCTTTCTTGGGGAAATATTCTGCCGTTGCCTTGATAGCTGCCGGGAAGTTGCCTCCCTCACCCAAGGCCAGCACACAGCGGGCAAAAATGAATGTATAGACACTGAATGTTGAAACCATGACAGCCAAATCGCCCGTTGCCTGCACCAGTTCCAAACGGGAGGACGCACCAACATACCACTCTGTGGCCAGGCCGCAAAGGGCATGGAAGCAGGCTCCGGCTGACCATATGCCAATGGCCACGGCATAGCCTCGCTTTGTGCCGAGCCTGTCAACGATACGGCCTGCAAACAACTGCGCCAAAGCATAGACAATCGCGAAGACACCCGTTATGTTGGCATAATCCACCTCGTTCCAATGAAATTCCGGTTTGATAAATTCATCCCATGTAAGTGACAATACCTGACGGTCTAAATAGTTTACGGTCGTAGCAAAGAAAAGCAGTGTGCAAATAACCCACCTGAAATTTGTCATTCGTGTCTTGTCCATGTTTTTCAGCATAAATATAATTAACTGCACAAAGGTAACAAATAAAGTCATTCCCCCCGAAGTAACAGACAATAATTTTGCTCCGTCAGAATAAAGTTGGGTAGGCTGACGCCCTTATCGGCAAAGACGCTTCAACTGAAAGGTACAGCCGTTGGCAGAAACTCAACAAATACGCTAACAGCCATGCAGAAGTTCTGCATAAAGAACTGAGCATGTTCCTGCGGCTGATTTCCCCGATGAAACAAATGATGTATTTTTAATAAAATTAACATTCTTCAACCTTTGTATACACTTCGTCGTATACCCTAAAAAATTCCCTGCCCTTACAGATTTCACTGGCAGGCCTACGCGTTGAGTCTGACAGGCCTGTCAGTGAAAACCAGCAGGCCTACAAAATTTGCCCCTTCTACAATGCCCTGTAAAAGGGGTACAGATGGCCGAAACAAACATCCGCCCAACATGTTAACAATTGTTAATCCCTGCACTTTGACAAAAATGCCTATCTTTGTATTATTTAGAAGACAAGGGCAGATGAGTGCACGCAAAATCATACATGTTGACATGGACCAATTCTTCGCAGCCGTGGAGCAACGCGACCAGCCACAACTGAGAGGGAAGCCCATAGCTGTCGGCTATGATGCCCCGCGGGGCATCGTCGCTACGGCGAGCTATGAGGCACGGCCCTATGGTGTACACTCTGCACTCAGCATCCAAATCGCCAAGAAACGTTGTCCGCAGCTTATTATCGTTGAACCCCATTTCCAAAAATACAAGGAAGTCAGCGTACGCATCCGCTCCATCTTTCACGAATATACCGACCTCATTGAACCCATATCGCTTGACGAGGCTTTTCTGGATGTAACAGAAAACAAGCCTGGCATTCCCCTGGCCGTGGACATAGCGAAGGAAATCAAGCAACGCATTGAAGAAGAAACAGGACTGACGGCGTCTGCCGGAGTCAGCTACTGCAAGTTTCTCGCCAAGATAGCCTCAGACTACCGCAAACCCAACGGACTCTGCGTCATTCATCCCCAACAAGCGCAGGCTTTTATTGACAAACTGGAAGTGACGCGATTTTGGGGTGTAGGCAAGAAAACCGCAGAGCGGATGCACAAAATGGGAATCTATACAGGCAACGATCTGAGAAATGTCCCATTAGGAATCCTAACCCAATCATTTGGCAAGGCAGGGCACATCTTCTACAACTTTGCACGCGGCATAGACAAACGCCCCGTTGTATCAGAATGGATAAGAAAAAGTGTCAGCTGCGAGCAGACATTTGAACGCGACACGAGTAATGCCAACGAACTGGCCGACGCCCTGCAAAAGAGCATCGATGAACTGTTGCGCCGTCTGAAAAAAAACAATTTTGAAGGATATACACTGACGCTGAAAATCAAGTTTCATGACTTCAGGCAGATAACACGCAGCATCACATCAAACCATATCCTGCAGACAAGAGAGGAAATAGAGCCGCTGGCCAACCAACTTATGGCAGAAGTAGACTACGACCAGCATCCCATACGGCTGATGGGACTCGGTGTCAGCAACCATCACGACACCGCCCCCGATACGCTGCTGCAACCCATACAGTTGGAACTACCCTTTGACTATGATGATATCTACGACGTGACCCAGTCTCCGCAATCTCATTCTTGACTTTTTTCTGAAACTTCAGGCAGCCGCAACGCTCCAATTATTCACGACATATCCACCCCGTTAATGCCGCATCATTAACAGGGTAAAAAAACAAAAAAAATAAACTTGGAGACAGGTTCAGAGCGTTATCGCCGATTCCAGAGCAAGACGCATCATGGTCAGGAATGAGTTCTGACGCTCGTCGGCCGACAGTTCCACGCGACTGACAAAGGAGTCGGAAATAGTCAACATCGTAGCAGCATGCTTGCCACAGACGTTAGCATTATGGAACAAGGCAAAACTCTCCATTTCAACACATTCCGTCCCTGTACGCTCGCTTATCTTCTGCCACCCGCCCATAGAGGGATCAGAGTAGAAAACATCAGAAGAATGAACCTTTGCCAGCTTGCACGCAACTCCCAGGTGCTCCGCCGTCTTCAAAATATGGGCATTAAGCACTTTATCGGGATACAGCACCTTGTCAGGACAGCCTCCCTGCACAAGGGCATAAGATGAATCACTGTAAGCATACTCTGTCAAAACAACATCCATGACATTCAGCCTCGGCACATAACTGCCAGCCGAACCAATACGGATGATATTTTCCACATTATAGAACTGAAACAACTCATAGCTGTACAATCCTATACTCGGCATGCCCACACCGCTTGCCATGACCGAAACAGGGACACCCTTATAGCAACCCGTATAACCCAGACAATTACGGACCTGATTGACAAGCCTGACATCTGTAAGAAAATTCTCTGCAATAAACTTTGCCCGCAACGGATCACCGGGCATCAATACCGTCTTGGCAAACGCTCCATCGGGAGCTGATATATGAGGAGTCGGCATAACATAATATTTTTAATATTGACAAAATTAATAAAAACTGTTTGAAAAGCGAAAAGTTATCTTTATCTTTGCCAAAGAAAACAATAATAAAATACATATTTATGAAAGTATCATCCACAAAAGCCGCATTGGCCCTGCCGTTGCCAATCCTGGCAACAGGTATCCTACCTGCCACGGCAGCAAAAAAAACTGAAAAACAAGAACGCCCGAACATCGTATACCTCATGTTTGACGATCTGGGGTATGGCGACCTCGGCTGCTATGGACAAGAAAAAATAGAAACACCCAACATTGACGCCCTGGCCACAAACGGCATCCGCTTTACAGATATGTATTCAGCATGCCCTTTGTCGGCACCCTCAAGAGGAGCCATCATGACAGGCAAGCACATGGGACATGCACAGGTGAGAAACAACGCCAACCCCAATTTTCACAAAATTCCACAAACCTTGGTTGACGTATATGGCGAGAATGCCATCTTCCTGAGTCCTGAATACGAAGGACAGGTAGACCTCAAGCCTGACACCTACATCCTGCCACGCATGATGAAGGACAACGGCTACAAGACTGCCATGGTCGGCAAATGGGGACTGGGCGCACCCAATACGAAATCGCTGCCCAACAATATGGGATTTGACTATTTCTACGGCTTCCTGTGTCAGGCACTGGCACATACCTACTATCCCTTCTACCTGTGGGAGAACGACAAACTGGTCTACACCGGCAACAAACTCCTCATCCCCGGTGAGAAACTCGCCGACGGGCTTGACCCAATGGACATAAAGAACTACAGCCAGTTTATAGACAAATACTACAGCCCCGACCTCATGTTTGACAAGATACAGAAATTTGTCAACGAGAATGCACGGGAGCCTTTCTTCCTGATGTGGACGACGACAGTGCCCCACAGCGCCGTACAGGCCCCGATGGATGAAGTAATGCACTATGTCAACAAACTCGGCGATGAAAAGCCCGTCACCGACCCAGGACTATACTACCCCAACCGCTACCCTCTGGCCACCTATGCAGCCATGGTTACACACATTGACACCCAAGTAGGCAAACTCGTACAGCAACTAAAAGACCTTGGCATCTACGACAACACCATCATCATCGTCACCTCTGACAATGGTCCCGCATGCAACCCCAACTCCCCGATGGAATATTTCAACAGCGGAGGTCCGTTCCGATGCCGCAAGGGCTGGGGCAAGTCATCACTGCATGAAGGCGGTGTGCGCATGCCGTTCATCCTGTCATGGAACAACCACGTCAAGCCTGCCGTGTCCAACCACGTGGGATGCTTCACAGACCTGATGTCCACATTTGCCGACCTGACCGGAGCCAAGGCCCCCGAAAACGACGGCATCACATTTGCCCCGACTATCATGGGACAACCCAAGAAACAACAAAAGCACGAATACCTCTACTGGGAATTCCCTGGAGGCAAAGGCTGGTTGGGTGTAAGACTCGGCAAATGGAAAGGCATCTGCCAGAAAGTCAACGAAGGCAACAACAAATTTGCCCTCTTCGACCTGGAGAAAGACCCACAGGAACTGAACGACATCTCAGCCGAGCATCCCGAGATCACAAAGAGAATGTGGGAAATCGTCAAGGCTGAGCATACTCCAAACAATGCGCCCTATCCCAAATTTGACATCCAGATAAACTGGCCTGAGAAATAACACCGGAGGGAGCATGTCCTTCTCTTCCACCCTTCTGAAATGGTACGACGTCCATAAACGCACACTGCCGTGGCGTGGCATACAGGATCCGTACAAGATATGGTTGTCTGAGATTATCCTGCAGCAAACCCAAATTGCACAGGGCAGAGAATACTATCTGCATTTCATCGACCGTTTCCCTACTGTAGACATGCTGGCCAAGGCATCTGAGGACGAAGTGATGAAAATGTGGGAAGGCCTGGGATATTATTCCCGCGCACGCAATCTGCACACCGCAGCAAAAGAAATTGCCCGGCAAGGCAGTTTTCCCCGCAACTACGAAGACGTCAGAGCGCTCAAGGGGGTAGGCGACTATACAGCTGCAGCCATATGCAGCATAGCATACAACGACCCAATAGCAACACTCGACGGGAATGCCTATCGAGTATTAGGGCGCATCTACTGCGTAGAACTGCCATTTGACAGTAAAGAGGGCAAGTCGTTCTACAAGGAACTGGCCAATTCTCTGCTTGACAAGCAGAGAGCCGGCGAGTTCAACCAGGCAATAATGGATTTTGGCGCCACTCAATGCACACCCAAGACTCCCCGATGCCAAGAATGTCCCTTTGCCGACAAATGTGGCGCCCACACTGCTCATCAAGAATACAATTTCCCTGTCCGCGCAAAAAAAACAGAAGTAAAAGAACGCTTTCTCAACTATTTTTTTATTGTCTGGAATAACCAGATTCTTATCCACAAGCGCAACAACAAGGATATATGGAGAAGCCTCTACGAACCCTATCTCGTGGAAGATGAAAAGCAGTGCAGCATACAGGATCTTCAGGATGCCTGGCTGCAAAATATCATCACCGGCGGGAATATATTGACAGAGCACGCACAAGATGTCAGGCATATGCTCACCCACCGCATCCTCCGGACAAATTTCTTCAGCATTCACCTTAAGTACAAACCACAGGAAATACCAGCAGACTATAGTTTCCACCCATTGGAAGAATTGACTACAATCGCCTTTCCCACCTTAATCAAAAAGGCCTTGGGGAAAATCAACCTTTAATACAATCTTTTATCAATGACAGAAGAAAAGAAAATGCTATCAGGAAAAGTCTACAACGCTGTCGATCCTAAACTTATCAGGGATCTCAACATCGTCAAGGACCGCCTGCACCAATACAACCTGATTCCGCCGACCCATCTGGAGGAACGCGACAAACTCATCCGTCAAATACTGGGCAAGACTGGGAAAAAAGTATTTGTCAACCAGCCTTTCTACTGCGATTACGGACGGCATATTGAAGTGGGTGACGGTTTTTTTTCCAATTTTAATCTGGTTATTCTGGACGAGGCAATGGTGCGCATCGGCAAAGACTGTTTCATTGGTCCCAACGTGGGCATTTACACCGCATGCCATTCTACTGATCCTCTGGAGCGCAACAGCCGGCGGGAATGGGCTCTCCCGGTTACCATCGGCGACAATGTCACCATCGGCGCCGGCAGCGTGGTTGTCAAGGACATCCCATCCAACTGTGTAGCCGTAGGCAATCCATGTAAAAAAATAAAAGATCTGAAAATAACGGCAGAATGAACTATCTAATCGTATATCTCTTAAGTGTCAATCTCATCGCCTTCATTGCCTACGGCATTGACAAGTTAAAAGCACGACGCTCATGTTGGCGCATTCCTGAAGCCACTCTGATAGGGTTGGCAAGCATTGGCGGTTCGGTAGGCGCCTGGATGGGAATGAAAATATGGCATCATAAGACAAAACATAAGAAATTCAGATACGGAATCCCTGCTATTCTACTCATCCATATAGCCTTAGCTATACTGATATATACTAATTTATAACTGAAAAAAAATAAATTCAAATGAAACATTTTATCACACTTCTCCTTTTCGCATTATTTGCTGCATCTTGCTCACACAAGAAAGAAAACGCTATTCCAGAGAATCCCACCAAGAGTGATTTTCTTGTACTCTACTACTCACAAGAGGGTGCTACAGAACAACTGGCTCACGAAATACAGCAACAACTCGGTGCCGACATCGAAGCTCTTACCGTAACCAAGCCCTATGACGGGGATTTGGACCAGACCATTGAAAGATGTCAACAGGAAATGAAAGCAGGCGAGATTCCAGAGCTCAACAAACTGCAGACTAACATTGATGATTACGACATCATCTTCATCGGCTATCCCGTATGGTTCGGCACTTATGCCCCTCCTGTTGCTGCCCTGTTAGAAAAATACAATTTCGCCGGCAAGAAAATCATTCCATTCTGCACTTTCGGCAGCGGCGGACTGAACACCAGCACCGAACAACTAAAGAAAGCTCTCCCACAGGCTGAAATACTGCCTGGCTATGGCATACGCAATGCCCGCATCCGCAAATGCAGTCAGGAAGTCACCGATTTCCTTATTGCAAGCCACTTCATTGAAGGAGAACCCACAGAACTTCCCGACTACAGTCCGCAGACACGTGTCACAGCTCATGAAAAGGACATCTTCCACACAGCCTGCGATGATTACCCCATGCTCCATGCCACACCTCTGACCTACGGTATGCGCAAAACGCCCACCGGCACAGACTATCTCTTTACCGCCGAGGACGAAGGGCGCAATGGCAAGACTGTCATACAGGTCAAGATAACTGTTGACAACGCCCAAGGTGGCATACCTGAATTCACCGAAGTACTCAGGTAAACAGCGATATAGCCTTCTGATGTCGTCATTAAGACATTTGTCCCTGTTCCTGCTGTTGTCTGTCTCATGTATAACCCTGCATGGACAAGGCAAATTCTCTCTGAACCATTTCAGAGGTGAAATAGAAAGCATCTACCCAGTACGTTTTGCGTCCAGTTCAGTTCCTTACGGCTATTACCTGGAACTGCGAAACGATTCTGTTTTCGCGGATATGCCATATATGGGAGAGGTCTTTATGCCATCGCTCCACAGCGACGGCCTTACCTTTGCCCATCACTACAAGACCGACCGCATAAAGACAAACAAAAAGAAGACACGGCTATATATAACATTCCATACACAGCACTATAATATCGTATACCTTTTCAGGCTGACCATCTATTGCGACAATACTTTCTACCTCACGGTCGTTCCCAGCAATGCCCAAGCCTGCAGCTACACCGGCTGCTGGGAAAGCCCTGGAGATGAATAACGTCTAACCTCGCACAATGTATCCTGTGCGAGGTTTTTTCAAATCACGCCTGAGAAATCCACTAACCCGACAATAATCTTTCTACACAAAAAGGAAGACATTACCTCAACTCGGAAAATCAGTGTTTGTGACACATGGATTTTCCGAGTTGAGGGTAAGAGGGATATCATTTCCCTCTGACCATAGTATTTCCCACTCTCCCTGAACCCACAAAAGGGGTGAGGCCTGGGGTTATTTATGTATATCTATCGTTGCTTTGGTTATTCTGCCGGTGAAGAGGAAAGGCGACTGATAGTCCTTCCCGACAGGGATGCCCCACTGGCGCCCTACCTGTATGGCCCGTTCAAAATCCTTGATAGAGAATGTATTGTTGAGGTCACCCTCTCCCACTACTTCATCATTGACGTAGAGGGTAACGTGGGTGCCTTTGGCTGCCGGATAGGTAATCTTTGCCTTGACAACCGCCTTGCCTTCGGGCACTGCCTTGGTGGCAACGATGGGCAAGCCCTTGTTGGTCACAAAGGTAGGAACTCCGTCTTTCAGATAGAATGCAAAGGAATGCTGTGACAACAGTATGCCGTTGTTCTTTCCTGCCGCGGTACTGATATAGGCTGCCATGGTAAAGGGCTTGCCGAAGGTGCCGTCAAAATAAGGATATTCTCCATAAGGGCGGGCTCCGAGCAGGATTTCATAATGCCGGCGACGCAGTTTGTTGAACTTGCCTTTTTTCAAGGGATAAACATTATACTTCCAAGCCTCCTTATCCCATAGGGCAAGCATGTCCTTTACTTTTTCGGGATATCGGGATGCGAGGTCGTGGCTTTCATTAAAGTCCTCCATGAGGTTGTACAGATGAGGAATCGTGTCGTAAGGATTACGGTCATTGACATCCCCGTTGGGGAACTGCACCTTCCAGCCATCCTTATAGAGGGCATAGGAGCCGTTCAGCTCATAATACTGAAGGGTCTTGCGTTCAACAAGGTTATTGTCGGGCGACTCTACTGCATAGGCAAAGCTGATGCCTTCAAGCGGAGACTGAGCATAGCCATTGATACTCTGTGGCTGACGGGTTCCCGTCAGTTCCATCGTAGTTGGCAGGATGTCGATGACATGGGTATATTGGCTGCGTATGCCTCCTTTTTCTTTGACAGCTTTAGGATAATAGACTATCAGGCCGTTGTGGGTACCGCCTTCATAGTCAGCCCATGCCTTATAGTAGCGGAACGGTGTGGCACACGCCATGGCCCATCCGTTGGGATAAAAGGGTTGTGTCGTCTCATCGCCCAGATGGTCAATGCGTTTCAGGCCTTCGGCGACAAATTTCTTCTGCTGTTCGGGAGTCTGGTCACGCCCGCCGGCATGTCCGCCGGTTCCGGCAGGGCCGTTGTCGCCCAGCGCTATAATGATGATGGTATTGTCCAACTGCCCTATCTCTTCAACAAAATCCACAATACGTCCTATCTCATAGTCACACTGACTGACAAAACCGGCATAGACCTCCATCTGACGTGCGCAGAAGCGCTGCATGTCGCGGTCCATGTCCTTCCATCGTGTCACGCCTTCATTGTAAATGGGCAATTTGGTATTGCGGGGTACCAGTCCCATGCGGATTTCATTATCCAGTACCCTGCGGGCATATTCGTCCCAGCCCATGTCAAACTTGCCCTTATACTTATCTATCCATTCCTTGGTAGCATGATGGGGGGCATGGGATGTGCCCGGTGCAAGATAGAGGAAGAACGGCTGGTCAGGCGCAGCACTCTTCTGGTCGGCGATATAATTGATTGCCTCGTCAGCCAGACGGGTCATGACTACCCTGCCCAGTGAATCATCGGGTTCCCGATGGGTGTCACGATACATAAAGGGATGCCACTGGTCCTGGGCTGCCGTAGCGGGGTTGTAACCGTAGTAATGGTCAAAGCCTCTGCCTGTCGGCCAGCGGTTGAAAGGACCAGCATTGGATGCGTCGTTATAAGGAGTAATATTGTATTTTCCAACACAGAATGTAGCATAACCATTCTCACGCAGGATCTCGGCTACAGTGCCGTTCTCCATGGGCACATAGGTATCATAGCCCGGTGCGCCATAGCCGTCATTGTTGAAACGCCCGACATGGCTGGAATGATGGTTACGGCCGGTCAGCATGGCAGCACGCGTCGGGGCACTGATGGAAGTGGTGTGAAAATTGTTAAACCGAAGCCCCTGCTGAGCCAGACGGTCAAAGACGGGTGTCTCTATAAGACCGCCAAACGTGGTGCAGGCCCCAAAGCCCATATCGTCAAGCAACACCCAAATGACATTCGGTGCGCCCTCAGGTGCCTGGGGATTGCGTTGGGGATAAGCGGTCTGAGTCTCAGCCACGGTTTTTCCTATATGGCCCGTAAACGGTGGCGTAGGACTATACTGCCCCATGACAGGTATTGCTGCAAAGACAGCACTGCCAGCAGCCATGCTCTTGAGGGAAATCTTTTTATTGTTCATATTCTAAAGTTTTTTTTTACTTGGATGAATGGCGCTGGCGCACAGCTTCATAAAGCAGCACGGCAGCACTGACAGATACATTGAGCGAGTCCATCTGTCCCGACATAGGTATGCGGATATGGGCATCGGCGACGGCGCGCCACTGCTGTGTCAAACCCGTAGACTCGGTCCCCATCACCAGGGCGACACCGGTAGTCATGTCTGTATCATAATATAGTTCTGAGTCCTGCAGCTGAGCTGTAAGTATACGGATATGGCGGGACTGGAGGTAATGGATACATTCTGCAGAAGAGCATGCTACACAGGGCACCGTAAACACTGCACCCAGAGAACTGCGTATGAGGTTGGGGTTGAAGAGGTCGGTCATGGGGTCGCATACGATGACCGCATCAGCACCGGCGGCGTCAGCACTGCGGAGCACGGCACCCAAATTGCCGGGTTTCTCCACACTCTCCAAGACCATGACAAGAGGATTGTCTTCCAGATACAGTTCCTCAAGGGAGACCTTCCTTATCCTGACCTCTGCCATGACGCCCTCTGTACTGCCACGATAGGCTATCTTTTCATACACACTCCTTGAAACTGCAAAAACCTTGACATTGACAAAGGTTTCAATATAACTTAACGTTTCAGGGGGAACAATATCGGGACAAAAAAACAGGGTATCAGCCTCAAAGCCTGCCCGCAGACAGCGCCGCAATTCGCGCTCGCCCTCCACTACAAACAGCCCTCTTTGGCGCCGTTCGGATGATTTCTGCTGCAACTGCAGCAACGTCCGTATCCTGGGATTCTGCGCACTGCTGATTGATTCGTAATGTTGCATAACTTATTTTACCTTGCAAATTTAATTTTTCTCAGTGGAAAAACTATCTGCCGCTGACATAAAATTTCAATTAATATATACCGCATATACAACTCTCTGAAGAATTTCTCCACGCTACTGCCACGAGATTCCGTAGGACAGTCCAAGGAATCCCATTGCCAAGCCGACTTGACGGCATATTTGCGACAAATCCATGAAACGGATTTCCCATATGCCCGTTCCTGTCTGCTGACAAGCGAATCTTTATATCTTCCGACATACTCACACCGTATCACATTTCACACAACTTAACAATAATTAATTATTATAAACATCCTTGCGGTGCAACAAAAATTTCACAAGCCATACAGTTTTCACTGGCAGGCCTGCGCGTTGAATCTGGCAGGCCTGTCAATGAAAACTAGCAGGCCTACAAAATCTCCCCCCTCTGCAGTACCTTCAGAAGGGGTTGCTCCGCAACTTACAGAGGCATCACCAAAAAGTAAATAATTGTTAACAAAAAGTCTTCATATATCATAAACAACATCCTTCCTGACTGTAGCATGCGATTTATATTTAACTTTGCAGACAAGAGCAGATAATTCATAAACACGAGCAACTTGACACTGACATATATCTTCCACAGTTCATTCGCCCTTGAGACCCAAGAGGCTATCCTTGTCTTTGACTACTGGCTGGATCCAGCCAGAACAGCAGACAGGCTCCTCAGAAGCGACAAACCGCTATATGTCTTTGCGAGCCACTTTCATGAAGACCATTTCTCACGCCACATCCTTGACTGGCAGAAGCAGAAAAAGGACATCACATACATACTTTCCAAAGACATACTGAAACATCATCGGGCAGAGCGTCAGGAGGCCGATGTATGGCTGGCCAAAGGGGGCTCATGGCAGGACAAACTGGTTGAAGTCCATGCTACAGGAAGCAACGACAGCGGTGTATCATGGATTGTGAAGACCGAGGGACGGACCATTTTTCATGCTGGAGACCTCAACAACTGGTATGCCAGATTCCTCAACGAAGAAAATGCAGGAGAACTCATCCACAGTATGGAAACAACCGAGGACATAGACCCTGTCAAAGAAGAAAAACGCTTCCTCGGCGAGCTCAAGGACATAAAGAAACTCAGTTCTGGGTTTGACCTCGCCATGTTTCCCGTAGACGGGCGCATAGGCAATGGGTACACCAGGGGAGCACGGCAGTTTATCAAGCAGTTCCGCATAGGGATATTCGTCCCGATGCACTTCGTGGTCAGTGGTTTTGAGTCGGCATGGCGCATGAAGGAATTTACAGATGCAATGAATATTCCCTTCTGGTGCATCAGCAAAGAAGGCGAACAAATAAGATTATAATATGATTACATCGCAGGAGAAACTTGAAAAGCTTATTCAGGAGTGGGGATTCCTACCCTTCTTCATCAACCGCATCAAGGGATTTTCCATAGAGGAACATACCCCTCAGGAACTATGGTTCACTGATGAGCACATGGCCGGCCCATGGGAATGGAAAGGCCCTGTCATCGGCAACTGGCAAAGCGCTTATGGAAAATTCTACGAAAAGAAAGCTGGATGGATATCACTGGAGTGGCTGCCCGACTTCATGAACTGGCGACGCCACCTGTATCCCCTGGACAATCTGCCTGCACCATGCCGGCACATTCTGGACACACTGCGTGAATGCGAGTCAGCCATATCCAGAGAACTGAAGAAAAAATGCGGCTACTCCCTGACACGCAAAAAGAAAACCTTCAATCCGGACAATCCCCTGACCCCAGTCATCAACAAGAACACCGGAGCCGACTTTGACAAGCTGATCAATGACCTCCAAATGGGAACATGGGTCTGCATTGCCGATTTTGAATATCTCTACAGCAAGACAGGCGAACGATACGGTTGGGGACTGGCACGCTACTGCACACCTGAAGCCATGTACGAAATCAACATTCCCGAGGCTACCGGGCACCGCTCACCTGAAGAATCACGCAGCAGAATCATCTGCCACATCAAGGAACTTTTCCCTGATGCGGCAGAAAAGGAAATCATGAAGCTAATCTGACACGCTACCTCTCTGACAGGGAGTAAAATAAGAAGGGATGGCTACATAGCCATCCCTTCTTCCTGATATGAATTACGCGTCTTTATTTTACAAATACCTTTGTTGTTTCACCATCGGCCGTTACAACATATATACCACGCTGCAAAGCATTGATAATATTATGTCCGGCAGAAAGCCCTTTGGAAATAGTCTTTCCATCCATGGAAACAATCTGAGCCGTACCTGCACTCTTAGCATCAATGCAAAGAGAGCCGTCCTGAACATAAATTGCAGATTGCTCTGCAGCCTTGATTCTCTGGTCAACGCCTGTAAGGATAGTCGTATTGTTACCCATAATATTGGCATCCCAGGTCATAGGACGATGAATGGTTTCAGTATAGATATTGCCAAAAGGATCGGTTACCTTGACATTGACATCGGCATCTGGCGTAGCACACTGAATCTTGAAGATATGAGTTGTAGCTATTGTACGTGCATCTCTGCCGATAGTCTTGCTCTTCTTGTACTGAGGATAGTCATAGCTCATGTAGTGGACAGGATCTTCATAGTTGCCGCGTACAGCCTGCAACTGTTTGCCTTCCTCTGTCACCTCAATCTGCCAATCTGTATCATAGTTGTAGATATTCAGCAACAAGCAGTTGTCTTCTATCGTTGCATAATTCTGGCGTGTAGCACTCCACTCTGCAGAACCATTCTTGCTGTAATCTGTAATACCGAAGATAGTTTCATCCGTTCTATATGCTTCCTTGACAGGATTCATGTCAACAACATGGAACTGAGAGTTATTATTAGGCTCCAGAGAATGGTACTGCCATGAAATATCCTTACCTCTGATGGTATACAGTTCATAACCGCCAGGAGAACCGTCGCTGCAATTGTGACGACCTGACAGAGGCTCAGTACCCCACCATACGGCACACACGGCTGCAACATTGTTCTCGTGAATGTTGGGATATGCTGCAGGATGAACGTGGTAGTTATAATGAGTGTGACCTGTTACGATATGCACAGTTTCGAAATCCTTCAAAATATTACTCAGAAGTATTGTACTGTTGGCACCGCCATTGGTAAGATTCTCTCTTGCAATGAAAGTAGAATGATTGATTTGCCATACAGGAATATGAGCCTCAATAAATATAGGAGTACTCTTATCTACATACTGCAAATCCTTCTTCAGCCATTCTAATTGATAATCGTCTATATAATTATTGTAATCCTGCTCACCGGTTGCATAGCTGTAAGTCTTGTCAGGCACATGAGTATTGAGGAAGTATGTATCATCCAGAATAACATAATGAATCTTGCCGAGATTATAGGAATAATAGCTGGGACCAAATGTCTGACGATATCGGGCCGTTGAGGCGAAATCAGAATTCAGACCGTCATCGGCATTACTGTCATGGTCATGATTACCCATGACGGGGAACAACTTCAGAGGATAGCCGTCGGTTTCCATCAATGTGTAGAAACTTGCAGGGAAGAAATTATATCTGTACCAATGGTAATTACAGGTCAAGTCACCCAGCAAGGTAGAATAGAGCGGTGTGGTACCGGCATCCTTCAACTCCTTCTTTACAGCCGAAATAAAGTAGTTGTAGAACTGCGTCTGAGAAGAAGCCGTTGAAATATGGGTATCAGCGCCAATCAACATATAATGGTTGTCGTTATTTTTCACTTTCAGCTTGAAGTTGTGGGTTTCAGATTTTGCAGCCGTATATTTCAGAGGTTGCCAGAAAGGAGTAAAGATTTTTTCTCCCGCTGATGTCTTGTAGTTCTCGTAGATTTCATAACCCGAAGGAAGCGAGATAAAGACATAGCCATTCTTCTTCTCTGAATAGAGTGCATAATTTCCATTGGCATCAGTTGTTGTCACTACATAGCCGTCGCTGACAACAACACCTTCAACACCTACACCACTACACGTCACAGTACCAACAATATTTGTCTGCAACTGAGTATTAGACGTTGACGATGCCGTTTTACCGGTAATGTTCAGAGTCTTGGTACCGGTACCTTCCACAGGCAGATATGCACCAGTTGCCTTTACCGTGCCGGCAGCACTCGATAAAGTTCCGTCAGCTGCCAGAGAGAACACCTGACCCTCTGTAAAGGTCTGGTCAATATAGGTTCCCATAAGCAAGTTCCCATTAGGAGTCAGTACAGCATTATCACGTATATCAGCAGCCTCAAATTCATAGGTGCCGGCATCTCCTGCAACAATAACCGGTGTGCCATAGGCTATAATGGAGCCTGCATTTGCCAGTAAGTCCAGATTGGCTTCGGTATCCGTCTGCGATGTTACAATGTAAGCCTTAAGTCCTGCTGGTATCTTTGTCGGGAAAGGCATGCACACTGCTGCATAGCCCGAGGAACCGACAGTGACACTCCGAGAGGTCTTTGTAGCTTGGTCGTAAAGTTCCTTAGCGTCTGTGGCAGTAAGTCCCTTGTCCCATACACGGGCAATTGATATATTTCCGTCAAACGGATAATCACAAGTGACATCACTGGATCGCGTATCACCTCCGATTGCAAACCATTGATAAGGTGCATAGCAGAAAGTCAGCATGTCATTTGCCGTAATACTCTTAGAAGCAGCCAGTGCACCATTGATATATATGGAAGATGTTCCCGCCATACGGTCATAAGTCACTACATAGTGAGTCCAGTCCGTTGTCAGCTTCCCTGAAGCGGTTGCAACATGAGCAGCATTAGATACAACAGATGAGGTAGAGGAATTGTAACCATAGGCATTAGGGTTAAACTTTATGGCACCCTCTGTCGTGAATTCAAAACCCAATCCGCCAGCCTGCTGTGCACTCAAAGGAGAAACATAAGCACTTGGAATCGCATTATTATTCTTGGCATACACCTCATAGGAGAAATTATCGCTCAGTTCAGAGGTAACAGCTGGATCATACCAATAATCACGGCGGAAATAATTACCCGAACTCATTTCACCGATAGTCTGATAACGCTTTTGGTCCTCATTATAGGACATTTGGACATTACCCATCTCTATGAGGCGTTGCTTCTCGGCACTGAAAGTTGACACATCCTCCGCACCGTTAACATTGAACAAGGCATCAAGAATAATCCTGTTCTTATTTTTGAGTTGGGGCTCGGTATAGTATTTCACTGCATCAGTATCATACAATGCCATTACCTGACTCTCTGTCAAGGCACTGCCGTAAATTTTCGCATTGACAAACGATGTCTGCGTAGAATTATATGCGCGCGTCGGCGCACTACCCACACTAGGGTCACCACCAAGACAGAACCACATATCATTCTGACGACGTGTCGTTCCGATGTTCGGCCCCTTGTACTCTGTTGCATCAACAGCCTGATCTTTGACCAAATGCTTACCATTGACATACATATTCATCAAATTTGCTGTCTTGTCAACAGTAACAACAATATGATAGAATTTTCCTGTTTCCAAAAAGAAGTTTGGTTGAGCTGTTGTTGTCGTACCAGTAGTCACATACTGGAAACGCACGCCATAACTGGGGTATGTATACAGACTCCATCCACCACTTTCCTGGCAAGAGAAAATTTTTCCAGTTGCGGTTGTTGCATCCGAGCTACTACTAAAACTGTTACATATTTGGGCATCCATGCGGAAAAGCAGCTCCCATGTAACAGCAGTGGAGAAAGCTTTCCCCAAATCGTCTGCAGCATCATAAAACATATAATAATAACCACGAGAATCTCGCGATGTACACCCTAAATAGGTATCCCTGACAGGATCATAACGCGAACTTGTGTATGACTCGTCATACGACATAACCTGCTTTTCATAAGAACCTCTGTTTACCGGACCACCCTTTTCAAAAGAGATGTTCACCAATGGAGTTTGCGCGCTGCAAAATGAATATATACTCCACAGACACGCCATGACAAATATCCTTCTCATATTTCTACGTTTAATTGTGTTGTTACAAAAGTAATGTTTTTATTCTTTATTCTTCGTATTTCTGCTGAAAAATATTTCACTTGTCTTTATTAAACATATCAAAGAGATATGTCAGCCGGGCGGATATCGTCATATGCGCCGACCTCGCAAAAACATCTTTTTTCCCATTATTGTAAATGTCGCTCAAACCATAATAATAGCGCCCATCTACCATAAAATGCTGACCATGCTTCGTACTAAATTCCAGTCCCAGGCCTCCTGTCAATCCATATTCAAACTTCTTGTCTGGTTCCATCGTATACTGCTGATACACGTTATTAGGACGATCTGGATTCCCATTTGCATTCAGAGTCCATATATCGCTCTGCTTGGAAGAACCACTTAAATAATATCCTACCTGTGGACCCAAAAGAATAAAGAACATTAATCCTCCACTCTCCTTGCCCCAACCCAAACGGCACAACAAGGGCAATTGCACATAATTCAACGTCCTTTCATAGGTATCACGAAGTTCTACACCTTCTGAACTGAAAATATCTTCTTTCCATCCCAACTGGGTATAGTTGAGTTCCGCCTGCAATGCACATATTGTTGTAAAGTATTTTTCACTTGTATAGCGCAGACTTAATCCAAAAGTCTTCCCTTGATGCTGTAATTGCTTGACGGTAGGGTCAAAGTCTATAGTATTAAATACCATACCTCCATTTAAACCGACGCTCAGGCGAGAGCGCAGTTCTCCTATCTGTCCTTTTGCTGTCAGAAGTATCAGCAATAACATAAAAAACAAGACAAGGAACCTTTTTCCTCTCATTTCAATTTAATTAATTCTACCTGTCGGTCCGTCTTATAATGAACAAACTGAACAAAATGATTGACCATACCGCCGGAATTACCCAGTGGCCTAAACTGGAATGCATTTTGGAGAGGTACAGTATATACATCCTGCCCAGCATAATCTCTTCCGTATCGTGCCAGAGCCTTGAGCATGAAATAGGCACAGTCGAAACCAAACAAAGCCATCACTGGCCGAGTACTCTCCATCTGTGTACAAAACAACCTGTTATACATGGTTGTAAAATGCTTGTTACGCAAAGAAGACATATTATTATAAAATGGAGAATAGACATAGGTTTCTAATTGAAACATTTTATCCGC
This sequence comes from uncultured Bacteroidales bacterium, assembly GCA_902773055.1. Classification (GTDB taxonomy): domain Bacteria; phylum Bacteroidota; class Bacteroidia; order Bacteroidales; family Bacteroidaceae; genus UBA6382. The sequence goes on along the minus strand of CACYCZ010000004.1, from coordinate 5,069 downwards.
AAGACTTAGGCCGTAATCCTCCCATTCCGGATAGCCTATCACGCGAATATCATATCGGGGATTGTTATGCTTGTATAAAGCTATTTGTTCCATTATTTCTACCGCAGACTCCTTATCCGAAGATGAGAGCACAAGAATATTCACCTTATTTTTACTCAAGCGGGACCCCAACTGGTTTTGGGTAAATCCAGACTGAAGAAAACGCACTTTTCCTGCGACTTTTTTCATCTCGGCAACAAAGGGATGAGCTACTTTCCGAGTATCTATCATTACCACATTCGTTTTCACTGCAGAGAAATGTGCTTTAAATAAATTGGCTGCATCTTCAGCAATTATTGCTTCTGAAGGATAGACAATATAGAAATTGGGATTATTTATAACCGCATCGCTTGTAGGGACAAAAGCATCAACTATTTTTGTGCCATACGATGCGACAAAATCACTCACTACTTTCAATGCCATTCGGTCATCAGGACCGAAAATAACATCCAAATGAGGAATAATCGTATCACTCAAAATCGTATTTACAGACGTATTGGCAGTATTATATGTATATATGCGAAATGAAGTGCCATCCTTCTTCAAACTATCTATGGCCATAGCAATGCCTCGATAGAAATCCACAGCCCGCAGACTGACATGGGCTTCATTGTCCTTGAATGGCAGCATTACACCGACACGAATAATCTTCTGAGCACAAAAGACACTGACGGTGACATTGGCCAACAAGAACAAAAGAATTAACAACTTTTTCATTCTATCTCTTTACCATTTTGATAGCAAAAGTAATAATTAATTCGTACTTTTGCATGAAATTAAATGGCATTTATGAAATATTTCTGTTTTTCCTTCTTTGCATTTTGTTTTCTTGCCCTGACTGGCATTTCGGGCCAAAGGCCTTCTGTTTCCCCCTCTATGATAATCCAGACAGAAACAGGACTTGACAGTGCAAGTACATATACAGGCTCTGCCCCCATCAAAGCCTTTTTCAGTGCCAACCCCAAGAATCAGGGCGAATATACAGCTCATTACGAATGGAGCATGTACGAGGAAGGTAAATCCGCCAGTCCCTTTCTTGTCAGACACGATGCAGATGTTGAATATACATTTAACCAAGCCCGGACTATTTACATCACTCTTACCACCGTTTTCACCCACAATGGAGACACAATTATATATGCCATGGAAAAGCCTTTCAGCGTAACAGCATACGAGTCAACCATGAATGTGCCCAATACATTTACGCCTAACCATGACGGCACAAATGACATCTTTAAGGTTAAGGATGGTCATCGCAGCATTGTCAAGTTCCATGGATATATTTTTAACCGCTGGGGAAAGAAACTTTTTGAATGGACTGACATCAACCAAGGTTGGGACGGCACGTATGCAGGAAACGATGTTGCCGATGGGGTTTACTTTTGCCATATTGAAGCAACAGGAGCAGACGGCCGCAAATTCAGAATCAAAAAAGCTATTAATCTTATCAGGAAATACATCACAGACTAACCAACGTGAAAAAAAACATAGACGTTGTCGGCGCCAGAGTCCACAATCTCAAGAATGTTAATGTTACTATTCCCCAGAATTGTCTGACAGTCATTACAGGATTGAGTGGAAGCGGTAAAAGTTCGCTGGCTTTTGACACACTATATGCTGAAGGCCAACGCAGGTATATTGAAACTTTTTCGGCCTATGCAAGAAACTTTCTTGATAATGTAGAACGTCCGGATGTTGACCAGATAACCGGTCTAAGTCCTGTTATCAGTATAGACCAGAAAACAACCAATAAGAATCCACGTTCTACAGTCGGCACCATTACCGAGATATATGATTTTCTTAGATTGCTTTATGCTCGCATAGGGGAAGCATTCTCCTATGAGACTGGTGAGAGAATGGTAAAATATACAGAGGAAAAAATTGTTTCCATGCTCGCCAAGGAATACGACGGGAAACGCATATATCTTCTTGCACCACTGGTACGCAATCGAAAAGGCCATTACAGGGAACTTTTTGAAAGCATTCGCAAGAAAGGATTTCTGCATGTCCGCATTGACGGCGTCATCACGGAAATCACGAAGGGGCTCAAAGTAGATCGCTATAATAATCACACTATCGAAGTTGTCGTTGACAAGATGGTTGTCAGCAACGATAACCTGCAACGCATTATTCAAAGCGTCGCCACAACATTTCGCCATGGCGACGGACTCATGCTCATACTGGATGCTGATGACAATTCCATGAGATACTTCAGCAAGCATCTTATGGACCCTGTTTCCGGATTGTCATACCGCGACCCTTCTCCCAATGATTTTTCCTTCAATTCCACCTTGGGGGCATGTCCTCGTTGCAAGGGGCTAGGTACCGTCAGCGTCATTGATTATCAGAAGATAGTTCCCGACAACAATCTCTCTATAAAGAATGGAGGTATCGTACCACTGGGAAAATACAAGAACAATCTGGTATTTTGGCAACTATCTGCATTATTAGAGCACTATGACTGTACATTAGATACCCCCATCAAGGATCTGCCCCAGGAAGCTATGGACGAAATCTTTGACGGGAGTGAGCGTGAGATACGTATCCGGGCTGAACTCCTGCACGCATCCAGCGACTATTTCATTCAGTTTGACGGCTTGGTAAAATATATTCAACAGATGAGCGACAGGGAAATGTCAGCTGCAGCCCAACGATGGGCAGACCAGTTTAACAAAGTCATGGAGTGTCCCGTATGTCATGGCGCCCGTCTGAACAGAGAAGCCCTACACTTTTATATCAACGGCAAGACAATCTACGAACTCTCGTGTATGAACTTGAACTCTCTTTACCAGTGGATAGGTGATTTGCCGGCTCATCTTTCCCCCTCACAGGTCAAGATAGGCAGTGAAATTATCAAGGAAATACAGACCCGCCTGCAATTTCTGCTCAATGTCGGTCTGGAATATCTCAGCCTTCACCGGGGCTCTGCCACACTCAGTGGCGGTGAGAGCCAGCGTATCCGTCTTGCCACTCAGATAGGTAGCCAGCTTGTCAACGTGCTTTATATCCTTGATGAGCCCAGCATAGGTCTTCACCAAAGAGACAACGTCAAACTCATTGACTCTCTCAAGAAACTTCGTGACCTTGGCAACACCGTCATTGTTGTTGAACATGATAAAGACATGATGCTTAATGCTGACTATATCGTTGATGTCGGTCCGCTGGCCGGGCGGAAAGGCGGAGAAATTGTCTTCCAAGGCGGTGTGAAGCAGATGCTTAAAACCGACACGCTTACCGCGAACTATCTGAACGGCAATCTGGCCATACCCATTCCTTCCCGGCGCAGAGAAGGCAACGGCCACCATCTTACTATTAAAGGTGCATCTGGAAACAATCTCAAAAATATCAGCGTTGACTTTCCGCTCGGAAAACTGATATGCGTCACCGGGGTTTCGGGCAGCGGAAAGTCCACACTTGTTTCCGACACACTCCTCCCCATCCTCTCACAGCATTTCTACTGCTCCATACAGGAGCCTCTGCCCTATGAAGGCATTGACGGCATCCAGTTTCTTGACAAGGTCGTCAATGTAGACCAAAGTCCTATCGGCAGGACTCCACGTTCAAACCCTGCAACTTACACTGGTGTCTTCACAGACATACGAAACCTGTTTGTAAACCTGCCAGAATCGCTCATCCGAGCCTACAAACCGGGCTATTTCTCCTTCAACATAGCCGGCGGCCGTTGTGAAACCTGCAAGGGGAATGGCTACAAGATGATAGAAATGAACTTTCTGCCCAATGTCATGATACCTTGTGAGACTTGCCACGGCAAGCGCTATAACCGCGAAACACTGGAGATACGCTTCAAAGGCAAGAATATAGCCGATGTTCTTGACATGACCATCAACCAGGCCGTGGAATTCTTTGAGAATGTACCAAACATTCTTCACAAAATCAAGGTATTGCAGGATGTCGGACTGGGGTATCTCAAACTGGGACAGTCGTCCACCACTCTGTCGGGCGGTGAAAGCCAGCGCGTAAAACTGGCCACAGAACTCAGTAAAAAAGACACAGGCAACACCCTGTACATCCTGGACGAGCCTACGACCGGGCTTCACTTTGAAGATATCCGTGTGCTCATGAATGTACTGAACCGTCTTGTTGACAAGGGCAATACCGTCATCATCATTGAGCACAATCTGGACGTCATCAAGACAGCAGACTACATTATTGACCTTGGTCCGGAAGGAGGACAGCGCGGCGGTCAAGTCGTCGTTACCGGGACTCCTGAAGAAGTAGCCGCCTCAAATATCGGAGAGACTGCTCCCTTTATTAGAAAAGAACTATCCACACAGCCACCATGTCAGGAATAAAAAAGACAAATGCCGCCCGCTTGCTGGATCAGGCAGGAATCTCCTACGAACTTATCCCGTACGAAGTAGACCCTGATAATCTTGCAGCCTCTCACGTCGCCGAAAGCTTAGGTGAAGATATCCGGCAAGTCTTCAAGACAATCGTACTGACTGGCGACAGGGTCAAATATTTCGTATGCGTCGTTCCCGGTGACAAGGAAATCAACCTCAAGCTTGCTGCACAAGCGAGTGGTAACAAAAAGTGTGACACCCTGCCGTTGAAAGAGCTGCAGGGTCTGACTGGATACATTCGCGGAGGTTGTTCTCCCATCGGCATGAAGAAACTTTTTCCAACCTATATAGACAACAGTTCCTTCAACTACCCATTTATCTTCGTCAGTGCCGGCCTGCGCGGTCTCCAGCTTAAGATATCACCCCAAGACCTCATGGCTCAGGTACACGCCACTCCTGCAGACCTTACCGCATAGGCTGCCCCCTTCCCCTGTTGCTTTTTTCGCCAGTTTTCGGAGACACGGCATCTATCAACAGAACGTGGCTGAAACATTTTGTCGCCACGGCTAAAATTACTGTAACTGTTGTCGGCTATCAGCCCTGTACAATAAACCCGACTCCACACTTTTATTTTTTTACCCTATATCAGAAGGACGGCATATTGTTGGAAATATGCCGTCCTTCTTTTTCTCTGCGCAAGGCGTTTTCACTGGCAGGCCTGTGCGT
>CACYCZ010000003.1 GCA_902773055.1 uncultured Bacteroidales bacterium | reverse complement strand
CTCTACGATGAGGGGAAACTGACTGAGGAGACCAGTGCGCAACTGTATGACGAGGAGGCTAAGCAGTTCCTCGCCGACCGTTATGTAACAGGCGAGTGTCCCCACTGCCACAATGAAGGAGCCTATGGCGACCAGTGTGAGAAATGCGGCCGTGACCTCAGTCCTACGGAACTTATCAACCCCAAGTCGACCATCAGCGGATCGACACCCGTACTGAAAGAAACAAAAAACTGGTATCTGCCCCTGAACGAATATCAGGAGTGGCTGAAACAATGGATTCTGGAGGAACACAAGGAATGGCGCCCTAATGTGTACGGACAATGTAAGAGCTGGCTCGACATGGATTTGCAGCCCCGTGCCATGACCCGTGACCTTGACTGGGGAATCCCCGTTCCTGTTGACGGTGCCGACGGCAAAGTGCTGTACGTGTGGTTCGATGCCCCCATCGGCTATGTATCGAACACCAAGGAGCTGTGTGAGCGGGAGCCTGAGAAGTGGGGTCCGTGGCAGAAGTGGTGGCAGGACGAGGAAACTCGTCTGGTTCACTTCATCGGCAAGGACAACATTGTGTTCCACTGCATTATCTTCCCCGTCATGATGAAGGCCCACGGCGAATACATCATGCCCGACAATGTACCCTCGAACGAGTTCTTGAACCTGGAGAACGAGAAGATATCGACTTCGCGCAACTGGGCGGTATGGCTGCACGAATATCTGGAAGACCTGCCGGGCAAGCAGGACGTATTGCGCTATGTGCTGACCGCCAACGCCCCGGAGACCAAGGACAACAATTTTACCTGGAAGGACTTTCAGGAGAGAAACAACTCCGAACTGGTGGCCATATACGGCAACTTTGTCAATAGGGCCCTGCAGTTGACGAAGAAATACTGCGACAACACGGTGCCGGCACCAAACGCACTGACTGACGCCGACAAGGACACCATAGCCGAATTCAAGGACATCAAGGCCAGGGTGGAGACGTTGCTGGAGCAATTCAAGTTCCGCGAAGCCCAGAAGGAGGCCATGAACCTCGCCCGCATCGGCAACAGGTATATCACCGAGTGTGAGCCCTGGAAAGTATGGAAGACCGACCCCGAACGGGTCAAGACAATACTTTACCTCTGTCTGCAACTGACGGCCAACCTCGCCATCGTGTTTGAGCCGTTCCTGCCGTTCAGCAGCAGGAAGCTGCGCAGGATGCTCAACCTGGAGACCTTTGACTGGGAGAGCCTCGGCAGCATGGATATCCTCAAACCGGGACACCGCTTGTCGGAGCCTGAACTGCTGTTTGAAAAAATCGAGGACAGCGTCATTGACGCTCAGCTGGAGCGGCTGGAAAAGATAAAGAAAGCCAACGAAGCTGCCAACTATGAGCCCGAAGCCGTCAAGGACTGCATAGAACCGGAACTGTTTGAAAAACTGGACATACGTGTCGGCATAGTCCTGGCCTGCGAAAAAGTAAAGAAGTCCAAGAAACTCCTCAAGTTCCATATAGACGACGGGACCAGCGAAGGACGGACCATCCTGAGCGGCATAGCTGCCAGCTACGACGACCCCTCAACCCTCGTGGGAAGACAGGTGCTGTTTGTAGCCAATTTCCCCCCGCGCAAAATGATGGGCGAAGAAAGCCAAGGCATGATTCTCTCTGCCGTAGACTTTGACGGGGCACTGTCTGTCGTCACGACAAGCCGCAACGTCAAGCCTGGCAGCAAGGTACAATAGGATAACAGAAAAAACGTACACACTGCACACATAATTATGGAACATACACGCCAGAGTAAGATAGAAAGACTTATACAAAAGGAACTGAGCAACATCTTCCTTGAAGAAACACGCAAGACCCATGGAATGATGCTTTCAGTGAGCGAATGCCGTGTGTCGCCCGACCTGAGCTATTGCACTGCATATGTCAGCGTGTTCCCCTCTGAAAAAGCCGATGAAACAGTGGCTAACCTCAACAACAACCTGCGGAGCATACGGTTTGCCCTGGGACAACGGCTGAGGTATCAGCTGCGAATCATTCCGGAACTGAGGATTTTCAAAGATGATACGCTGAACTATATGGAACGCATCGACGAACTCCTGAAGAAATAATCCCGAAACTGGTGAACCTGCCCTTCTTCTTCGCACGGCGCTACCTCTTCTCCAAGAAAAGCCACAGCGCAATCAATATCATCTCGCTCATATCTGTAGCGGGCGTAGCACTGGCCACGACAGCATTGGTATGCGTGCTGTCAGTATTCAACGGATTCCATGACCTGGTGGCATCGCTGTTCACAGCCTTTGACCCTGAACTGGAAATGGTGCCCAGACAAGGGGCTACATTCAAGGCCGACGACCCCGCCATAAAGAAAATCAAGGCTTTCAAAGATGTCGACATCGTCAGCGGATACCTGCAAAACCAAGCCCTGGCAAGATACGACGGCCGGCAGACCATGGTAACGCTGCGCGGGGTGGACGACAACTACGGAAAATGTACAGACATCGACCGCATACTCTACGGAAACGGACGCTTTGTGCTACATGCCGACATGCTGAACTATGCCATTCCCGGCATTCGTGTCGCCCTGTTGCTCAATATGACGACAGACTTTATTGACCCCCTGCAGATATATGTGCCACGGCCAGGAGAAGAAATCAATATGCTGGACCCTGCACAATGCTTCAATCAAGACGAACTCAATTCGTCGGGCAGCGTGTTTAACGTCAGCCAAAAACAGTACGATGCCGAATATGTCCTGTGCCCTCTCAGTTTTGCACAGCAACTGTTTGAAAAAGAAAACAGCCTCTCGGCCCTGTCCATCAGGATGAAACCAAATAGCGACATCCAACAGGCTAAAAGGGAACTGGCAAAAATAGCCGGCGACAAATTCAGGCTTCTTGACCGATACGAACAGCAGGAAGACGTGTTCCGCATCATGGCTGTCGAAAAATTCCTGGCCTACGTATTTCTGACCTTCATCCTGTTTATAGCCTGTTTTAACATCATCGCCTCACTGTCTATGCTCATCATAGACAAGCGCACAGACATACAGACCCTCCACGACCTGGGACTCACACACAAAAACATCTGCAAAATTTTCATCGCCGAAGGAAGACTTATCTCTATCATCGGCGCCATCGCCGGACTGGGCATCGGACTGCTGCTCTGCTACCTGCAAATACACTTTGGACTGTTGCGCCTGGGAGAACAGTCGGGAACATTTATTGTTGATGCCTATCCCGTAAGCGTACATTTAATGGACATAGCCGTCATCCTCATCACTGTCATCATCGTTTCTTTCGTAGCCTCTTGGTATCCCGTAAAATACCTCAGCAAACTTTTCCTGCAAAAAGATAAAGACTAACATTACACCATAAACAACAACATGAATGCGCATCACACAGAAACAAGCCGCAAGAACAAACGGCTTCTCACACAATTACTCGTGGACCTGTTTCAGAATAATCCTGAAACAGAATACGGGCTGACAGACCTTTACAAGATCTTCAAACTGAAAACCCATCCACTAAAGTTGCTCTGCGCAGACATTCTGGACGATCTTGTTGCTGATGACTTTATCACCATCAACACCAAGCGCAAATACAGCCTCACTACCCGTAACCAGCTTATGACAGGCATCTTCAACCGTAAAAGCAACGGACGAAACTCTTTTTTGCCCGACGGAGAGGAAAAGGCCATTCTGGTGGCAGAACGCAATTCACACCATGCCCTTGACGGCGACAGGGTCAAAGCCACCCTGCTGGCCCGCCGACGCAACCACACCCGGGAAGCCGAAGTCATTGAGATTATTGAACGCGCTGACAAGACCTTTGTCGGCACCCTGAAAGTCATGCGCGACTTTGCCTTCCTATTAACAAACGACAGGACCCTGACATCAGATATATTTATTCCAAAACGTAAACTAAAAGGAGCGAAAAACGGAGAAAAAGCTGTTGTCAGAATTACCGACTGGCCAGAAGATACAAAAAACCCTGAAGGCGAGGTCATAGATGTCCTTGGCATGGCAGGTGACAACAACACAGAGATGCACGCCATACTGGCAGAATACGGCCTGCCATACACATATCCCAAAGCAGCAGAGAAAGAGGCAGAAAAGATTCCCGATGATATTACACCCGACGAAATAGCCCGTCGCGAGGATATGCGCGAAGTAACAACTTTTACTATCGACCCTTATGACGCCAAGGATTTTGACGATGCCCTGTCGCTTAGAAAACTCGAAAACGGAAACTGGGAGGTAGGTGTACATATTGCAGACGTTACCCATTATGTAAAAGAAGGAAGCCTCATTGATAAAGAAGCCAAAAAGCGTAGCACCAGTGTCTATCTGGTTGACCGCACCATACCCATGCTTCCCGAAAGGTTATGCAACTATCTCTGCTCACTGCGCCCCAATGAGGATAAACTGACTTTCAGCGTTGTCTTTGAAATGGATAACAAGGCCGATATAAAAACATGGCGTGAAGGACGCACCGTAACCCACAGCAACCGGCGCTTTACCTACGAAGAAGTGCAGACCATCTTGGAGCAGAACGGAGAAGCATCCGAAGAAGACCTCCGTACACCTGGCGAACATCCACAGCCAGTCAGACATAAGACAGGAGAATACATCGGTGAATACGCCGAAGAACTTATTACCCTCAACAGACTGGCTAAAAACCTCCGCAAAAAACGTTTTTCAACCGGTGCCATCTCGTTTGACCGCCCTGAAGTACGCTTTAAGCTTGATGAAAAAGGACATCCCACAGGAACTTATATTAAAATAGCCAAAGATGCCAACAAATTGGTTGAAGAGTTTATGCTACTTGCCAATCGCTACGTTGCACAAAAAATAGGCGCCGTTCCCAAAGGAACAAAAGTAAAACCTTTCGTTTACCGCATCCATGATGTACCTGATTTGGAAAAGATGGAAAAACTCAAGGCTTTTGTTGCCAAATTCGGTTACAACCTGCGCACCACCGGCTCTAAGGATGACATTACAAAGAGTTTCAACAAATTGCTTTCTGACGTTCAGGATAAGAAAGAGAAAGCCGTTGTTGAAGATGTTGCTCTGCGCTCCATGCAAAAGGCGCGCTACAGCACCTCTAATATAGGCCACTATGGCTTGATGTTCCGTTATTATACCCATTTTACGTCTCCCATCAGACGTTATCCCGATGATTTGGTTCACCGATTACTTGACCGTTATGACCACGGAGGCCGCGCTGTCAACCAGAAACAGTTGGAAGACCAATGTGAATACTGCAGCCAAATGGAACTGCTGGCAGCCACGGCTGAACGCGCCAGCATTAAATACAAGCAAATTGAATTTATGGGAGACCATATAGGAGAACATTTCTGCGGAAAGGTTTCCGGCATTACGGAATTTGGCCTGTATGTAGAACTTGATGAAAATTTCTGCGAGGGCATGGTGCCCATCCACAGCCTCTCTGATGACTATTATGAATTTGATGAACGCAACTATTGCCTGCGAGGGCGCCGCCGTCACCGTGTCTATTCTATCGGCGACCCGGTAACTATCCGCGTCGTATCTACCAATCTTGAAAGGCGCCAACTGGATTTTGAATTGATTGAATGATCATATCTTCAGTTCCTCTTCTTCATTGGTAGTCCCCCAAGAAATGAAATGATCTTTATTGAATTATAAAACCCCTCTGCAATGATTTGCAAAGGGGTTAATTTCTCACCTTTTAGTTTATTCCTTCGGAATGTAAAAACTTCCGTTAATGAAACGTTTACTGTTCCAAATTCTCTCTTCTATTTCTTTTTTCCGTATAATACAGGATTTGTCTCCGTGTCATTATACATCTTCATTTGCTTATATACTTTCATATATTTACGGCCATTCTCTATGTCCTCCAACAGCGTATCAATTGCAACTGACAAATCTTTCTGCTGTTCCAACAGTACGTTAAGTTTTGCCTTGCAACGTGCTATATGGTCAGGCGCAGCATCTTGACGCTCTGCCTGCTCCTTCATATGATAGATTTTCAAGGCCAATATCGACAAACGGTCTATCGCCCACGCCGGACTTTCCGTATTGATCGTTGCATCAGCATGAACCTGTACATCCTTAAACCGGGTTAGGAAATAACTGTCTATCCGCTCCACTAAATCCGTACGGTCCTGATTGCTCTTATCTATGCGTCTTTTCAAAACCAGCGCAGCGGCAGGTTCAATATCCGGATCTCTGATAATATCCTCAAAATGCCACTGCACCGTATCTATCCATGCCTTAAGATACAAGTCGTGTTCTATGCCACTTGCGTAAGGATTCTGTATCGGAGTATCCACGCAGTCCGTTTTATGATAGTCATTTATTGCTGCCTCGAAGATAGGCTGACATAATGCTGTAAATTCCATTTTATTTTTCTTTCGCACAAAGATAAGGTTTCCTGACAAGCTGACAAAGTTTATCCCTAAACATTTTTATCTTTGCACCGTGAAAATTATTATTGACGATAAAATTCCATATATCCGTCGCGCTGCCGAGAGTTTGTTTTCCTCCGTTGTATATCTCCCCGGCAATAAGATTTCAGCCACCGATGTCAAGGATGCTGACGCTATGATTGTCCGTACACGAACCCTTTGCGACAAGTCTTTGCTTGAAGGCAGTTCCGTCAGGTTTATTGCTACGGCTACCATTGGTTATGACCATCTTGACACTGATTATTTATCCCATGCAGGCATCAGTTGGACTAACTGCCCCGGATGCAATGCTTCCTCTGTCGCACAATATGTTGAGTCGTGCCTCATTCTTCTTAAACGTCAGCATTATCTGCCCTCTTGTCCCACTATGGGAATTGTCGGAGCCGGGCATGTCGGCCTACAGGTTGCGCTGAAAGCACAGGCTTTCAACTGTAATGTTCTCTATAATGACCCTCCCCGTCAATCACAAGAACCGTCAAGTGCGTTTTGCTCCTTGCGAGATATCGCTGAACAATGTGATGTCATTTCATTCCATACTCCGCTGACCTGCAAGGGGCCATGGCCTACTTTCCATTTAGCCGATGCAGCCTTCTTTGACAGCCTACGCCAAAAACCCATTATCATTAATGCTGCCCGTGGCGGAGTTGTTGACGAGCAGGAACTGCACAGAGCTTACCTTGAAAGGAAAGTGTCGGCCTACATTATTGACACTTGGGAAAACGAGCCCCACCTTTCATCTTTACTTTTAAATGATGCTTTTATTGGTACGCCCCATATTGCAGGCTATTCAGCCGATGGCAAAAGCAATGCCTCGCAAATGGCCTTGGCGGCCACATGCAAGTTCTTTGGTATTCAGCCATCTTTTAATATTTCTCCTCCACCTCTTCCCCAAGGACTTATTCCTTCTCCTGATGAGGAAGAGCGGAAACTGCAACTGTACAATCCCCTTATTGACAGCCGTGCCCTAAAAGCCTGCCCCGAAAAATTTGAAAGTATGAGAAGCAATTACCCTCTCCGCAGAGAGCACTGGTAGTTTCTATCCCTTTGCCTTAAAAGCCAGCGCATACATACGCATTTGTTTGAGCATGGCCAAAAGTCCATTGCTTCGTGTCGGCGACAAATGCTCACGTAAGCCTATCTTGTCTATAAAATAGAGTTCCGTATTCAGTATCTCGTCAGCGGTATGACCGTTCAATACTCTGATAAGCAGCATGACAATGCCTTTTACTATCAGTGCATCGCTTTCTGCCCGAAAGAACAAAGCCCCATCCTTGGCATCACATACAAGCCACAGACGACTTTGACACCCTTCAATAAGATTAGATTCCACCTTATCAGCCGCAGCCAGCGGGGGCTGACCATTTCCAAGGTCTATCAGCATCTGATAGCGGTCCATCCAGTCGTCCAGTTCACTGAACTCCTCTATAATCTCATCTTGTATTTCATTTATTGTCTTCATACTGCTCTGTATATAATAATTGTACCAATGTCTGACCGACGGCCTTGAGCGTCAGCGTTGAGATATTGTCCATCGTATCTCGGGTTGTATGCCATACTGGTCCGAATACGTTTTCTGTCATGGGATAATACGGAATGATATCTATTGTCGGTATTTTGGCTATCGTATTCATCGGCAAATGGTCGTCGGTTATAAAGCCACCTCTGTCTGTCGGGAAGAAATCGCGATAGCCTGCCTGTGAGGCCTTATTCCATATTTTTTCTACTATCGCCGGGGCATAACGCAACGAGAATCCCTCCTGATAGAAAGATGCTCCCTGACCACCTACCATATCAAGCAACACAGCGTATGTAATCGCTGTGCTATGGGGATGCCGGGCCCAATATTGCGCCCCGAGACACCATGTGTCACTGTCATCCCCTTCTTTTTCCTCCCATGACGGCGTACCCATATCCTCTGCATCAAAGCATACAAAGTCTACTCCATAGGCCAGTGCACTGTCGTGGAGTATACGTGCCAGTTCTATCATCACGCCCACGCCACTGGCACCATCATCAGCAGCCAGCACAGGCTGATGCCATTTGGAAGAATCAGGGTCGGCATCACACCATGGCCTGCTGTCCCAATGAGTACATATCATAATGCGCTGCCGGGCTGCCGGATTAGTCTGAGCTATAATGTTGTACCCGTCATATTTCCTACCATCGTAACGGGTAAACGTTGCCTTCTGCAAGGTGGTCACACAGCCTTGCCGTTCAAATTCCCTGACAATATATTGACCACATTTCTCATGGGCTTCACTGCCCATTGTCCGGGGGCCAAATTCGCATTGGCGCTGTATCTTCAGGTAGGCACTGTCGGCCATAAATTCCGGCACGTTTGCCACATTGCCTGCCTCCTCAGCTGCCGGCGAGGACGAGCGCTTGCTTCCACAAGCAACCAAACTTAGCAATATGCTGCCTATTATCACTTCTCTGAACATCTTTAGCTTTTTAAATTCATATACATCCCTCCTGTTGTACCAGGCGCATCACCCTAAGGAAATTCTCGCCCCATATCAGGCGCAAATCAACTTCCGAGAATCGTTCACGCAGCAAATGCTGTGTGAAATTAATCATTTCGGAAGCATCTGTCATACCGGGAATGCCACCGTCGCCATCAAAATCGCTTCCTACGCCAACGCTCTCTATACCGGCAATATCTACAGCATGCTTCAGATGGTTCACGGCATCCTCTATGGTTGCCTGACTGTCCTGGCGCAGAAAACCGGGATACATGGTTATCTGCACCACACCACCCGCCTTGCTCAACGCTCGCAACTGGTCGTCGGTAAGATTTCGGGGATGGTCACACAAGGCACGCGTTGAAGCATGAGAACATACTATAGGTGTCTTGCTGGCCTCAAGGGCATCATAGAAACTCTTTTCACCCGCATGGCTCAAGTCAACCATCATGCCCACACGATTCATTTCAGAAACGACATCATAGCCGAACCTGCTCAGTCCGCTGTGCTCATGATTGGTGCGGACTGCCGAGTCACAGATATCATTGTCACCGTTATGGCACAGTGTCATATATACTACACCCTTCCGGCGAAAATGCTCCACGTTGCGTATATCACGCCCTATAGCATAGCCGTTTTCAATGCCTTTCATCACCGCCAACCTGTTTTCCAGTTTAAGCCTGTACAGGTCATCGGGTGTATGCGCCACAGCCACGCCGGGACATGATCCTATATTTTTGTCTATATCATCCAGCAGTCTCTCACATTTTTCTGTTGCTGCCGCCAATCCCTTGTCGTCGCGTGCCTGCTGCTCCAGATAAGCTACCATGATACAGGCGTCCAGCCTGCCTTCCCTCATTTTGTGAGAATCCACCAAAATACGTGAATCGCGCTGGTCGAAGCGTATGGCCTGTTCAAAAAAGATTGGGGTATCACAATGGGTATCCAGCGACACGATATGCTGATGTATGCGACATGCCTCCCTGAACTCCTGTGCCTCAGCACAGAATACCGAAAAAGCCGATGCCGGTGCCGCATCCATTCCCCTGACAGATTTGAACGGCAGGCGCCACTGGTTTCCTTCATCTTTCAATGCCTCACCACAAACAGCCTGCAATATAAGCAGTCCTCTGCCAATGGCCAAAACAGGCAACTGCATATCCATAGCACATCTGACGAAGAGTTCCGCTCCGTCAGGCTGTCCCGTCAGGAGCAATCCGTGTACCTGATTTAGTACGGCCTTCATATCTTCAGGCTCTGGCAATACATTTATTGTCAGCGGTATGCAACCGGAGCGACGGACATCCTTCACAGTCTCTCCGCCTGAGCCGACAATGGCTATAACAGGTGCTTCATGTGTCTGGACAGTCTGTCTTGTCAGCTCTTCATATTGTTTTCTCCAATTCTCGTTGACCATTTCTACATTCAATATTTGCGTTTGGGATTCTTGGGAAACCATCCTTTCCTGACACGCTCCCTCTGCTCGAACAATTCCTTTATTGACCAGAACAGACAGCACGAAATAACACCCAGAATGATGCTTACCATCCTGTCTTCAATCAGCAAGGCAGCCACGACACACATTATTCCCAAACTCATAAACAGCCACCATGGCTTGGTACCGAAATAATATTCTGTCTTTATGACAACAGGATGAAATATTCCTATCGTCATAAATGCCAGTACGCCGACGATGAGCCCGTCAAAGTTGAGCGACATTATTCTTTAGGAAAAACTATCGGAAGCTGACGGTTGATACTTTCGTCCAATGATATCAGCGTTTCTGTAGATGTCACGCCGTTAATCTGCTGAATCTCGTTATTCAGCAAATCCATCAGATGGGCATTGTCAAAGGCAAACATTTTGACAAGCATTGTATAGTTGCCCGTCGTAAAGTGACATTCAACTACCTCGGGAATTTTACGCAGGTATTCCACCACCTCATTGTACATGGAACCTTTTTCCAGATTGATTCCAACATAGGTACACGTTGAATAGCCTATCATCAGGGGATTGACATGATATCCGGAACCGAGAATAGCTTTCTTCTCGGTCAGTTTCCCCACGCGTTGATGCACCACGGCACGGGAAACATTACATTTTTCAGCCACCTCTGACAGAGGAATTCGGGCATCCTTGGATATAATATCCAATATCTTCAAATCCAATTTGTCAATTTTTGTAGACATTTTTGCACATTTTTTATTTATTGAAACAAAATTACAAATCTTTTTTTATTCATTGCCGCTTTTTCCTGACATTTCTTTATTATGACCTGTTATTATCTGCTTCCCAGGCAAACAGGTTTTCATCAGCAATCCGTCATACCTGCCCGTGCACAGGGAGAAAACAGACACACCATGCTCTTTAAAATGATGTCTGATCCCGATATTTTTTATATTCCCCATCGGGAAACATACGTTCACCAATGCGAAATATACGTTCCGCATCGCGAAACATACATTCACCGACGGAGAACATAAATGCTCTGCGGGAATAAAGACACTTTAAACCTATTATAAAACACTCTGCCTGCATCTTCATACAGAATGTCCTGCTTTCAGGATGTGCCTGAAATACTTACATGGAACGGCATAACGGGATTTTTGCAGATTCCCGCACCGTAAAAGGAAAATGGCTCCGAGCCTGTACACCGATTTACTTTCTCAGCGCAAATTACTGATGACGTAAATCTTGTCAGAATTGGTATTGAGATATACTTTCCCCTTATATACAGAAACATCCTCCGGTTCTTCGGGCACCTGCTCAGTAAGGTCAAGGCGGTGTAAGATAGTGCGCGTATCGGTATCATATACACGCATCTGTGACGGAGAATCGGGATGCTTTTTACCAAAGCCGAAAGCATAATATATTTTACCATCTCTCATGGTACCGCCCTGCGTGGCGTAGGCATCAAACTCCATGACGGCTTCATCAAGGACGTCATCGGCAGTCAGTACCACCTCGCTGCCCTCTGAAAGCCGGGGCAAACGGAACTTCACCGCCAGATAGCGGTTGGTCTCAAACGGGCCGGTCACAGAAACAATTGTACGCTTGATTGCAGAGAAAGCCCACAGGTGCCGGCGCTCTTTGTCAACCACCCAGTTGGGACATCCCCAGACAGGCTTGAGCCCTTTGGCTTCAAAGCGGCTCTGGTCCATGCGGATTTTCTGCACAAGACGGGAGCTGAAACGACCTTTATGCTCGGTGAAACTCTCCACATAGCATACAAACTCATCTATATCGCCTGGCTTTCCAAGAGACACATACATAACGGGAAAGGATGCCCCTTTTACCTTTTCTATGCCAAAGTTTCCCGTATTGCAATGATTGCCCTTGCGCTTGCTGGCCAGGTCAAAGGAGCCGAGCATACTCTTGCTTCTGAGGTCATAGACATGGCAACTCCCACCATCATGGAGAACAAAAATCCTGTTCTTGCATATATCCATTCCCTGCTGGGGAACTTTATAGAGCTTGACCTGATTCATATACTGGCTGATATCATAACGTGCCTGACCATGCATGGCAACAGAGATTCCGGTCAGGAAAAAAGAAATAAAGATACTGACTTTCATATTGGGCTGTTTTACTTTTATTAAGACAAAGTTACCGCTTTTTATATCAGTAGGATGCATGATTGTAACAGAAAAAATGTAATTTTGCAGTAACTTAATATTAACAATGATATGAAAGTATACCTATTTTTGGCTGACGGATTTGAAGTCATCGAGGCATTTACTCCTGTAGACATCCTGCGCAGAGCTGGCGTGGATATAACTACCGTATCACTGACAAGTTCACTGACAGTGACCAGTTCAAACGGCATTGAAACAAAAGCAGACGCCACATTAGGTTCAACAGATATCCTTGGCGGCGATGCACTGATATTACCCGGCGGCTATCCCGGCTACGAAAACCTAAGGAAAAACGATGCTGTAGGCAGGGCAGCCCGGTTATATTATGAGACAGGGCGATTGGTGGCAGCCATCTGCGGCGCACCCATAGTGCTGCAGCATTATGGTATCGGCAAGGGCCACAAGGTAACCGGCCACAGCTGTATCAAGGATGCCATGAAGGATTTTACCTATACCGGCCGAGCCGTCGAGAAAGACAGTAAGCTGATTACTGCCATCGGTGCAGGCCATGCCCTGGATTTCAGCATGGCCATACTGGAAGACCTCTGCGGCCCAGAAGCAGTTGCCAAAATTAAACCAGGAATGGAACTATAAATCCATGATGTTCAGAACAGACAAAGCTACATTTTAACACTTATTTCAGAAGTAAAAGGCTTTAGTTGATAAAAAAGCCGTACTTTTGTACGCTTTTCAAATATATAATATGGATAAATTAAGTTATTCTTTCGGCATGGTCATAGGAAGCCAGTTGCTGGATCTCGGTGCAGAAGTCATCAACACAGATGATTTCAGCCAAGCTGTTAAAGACATGTTCACCGGCAAGAATCCCGAGGTTGACCCCTCTGAGGCTCAAATGCTGGTATCGCAGTATATCCAACAACAGGAACAGGCAAAACGTGCCGAACAGGAGGAAAAAGGACTGAAGGCCAAAGCCGAGGGCGAAGCGTTTCTGAAAGAAAACAGCAGCCGTCCCGGTATCGTAATGACCAGCAGCGGCCTGCAATATGAAGTCCTGCAGGAAGGAACAGGCAAGTCTCCAAAAGCAAGCGACAACGTCAGATGCCACTACGAAGGCAAATTCATCAATGGTGACATCTTTGACAGCAGCATACGCCGCGGAGAACCGGCAGTATTCCCGCTTAATGGTGTAATCAAGGGTTGGACAGAAGGGCTCCAACTGATGAAAGAAGGAGCAAAGTACCGTTTCTTCATCCCTTATAACCTGGCATATGGTGCCAATGGTGCCGGTTCCTCCATACCGCCCTATTCTGCCCTGATATTTGATGTAGAATTAATACAAGTTTTATAGAAATAATCAAAACATCTAAATTAAAAATAAACATGAAAAAAATGATTTTAGTAGCCGTTGCTGCAGCAGTAGTTTTCGGCTCATGCAAAAAAGGCACCGCCCCTTCAGCCTCCCTGAAGACCGATGTTGACACAATCAGTTATGAATTAGGTATGGTTAATTCAAGTGGCTTGAAGAGCTATCTCTCCGACCGTATGGGTGTAGACACCACCTACATGGATGAATTCTATAAGGGCCTCATGGAAGCCGCCAATTCAAGTGAAAGCAAAAAGAAAGCTGCCTACTATGCTGGTATACAGATTGGCCAGCAAATCAGCACACAGATGTACAAGGGCCTCAACTACCAGCTCTTCGGTGACGACAGCACCAAGACAGTCAGCCTGCGTAACCTCCTGAGCGGATTCATTGCCGCAACCGAAGGCAAAGCACTCTTTGACGTGGAAACGGTACGCTCCGGTATACAGCAGAAAGTTAACAGATTCCGTGAAAAATCTTTGGCCGTAACCTTTGCTGCCAACAAAGAAGCCAGTGAAAAATTCATGGCTGCAAACAAGACAAAAGAAGGTATTAAAGAATTGCCTGGAGGCGTACAATACAAAGTTATCAAGGAAGGTAACGGTCCTATCCCCGCTGACAGCTCCCGCGTCATGGTAAGCTATGAAGGACGTACCATTGACGGCAAAGTATTTGACAGCTCCGACAAAAACAATGACAACAAACCTGTTCAAATCACAGTCAAGGACATGATCCCCGGATGGATTGATGCTCTGACCCACATGCCTGTCGGCTCAGAATGGGAAATCTATGTTCCCCAGGAAAAAGGCTACGGCGCACGTGAGGCCGGCGAAGATATCAAGCCTTTCTCTGCCTTGATATTCAAGTTGAAACTGGTTAGTATATCTCCTGAAAAATAAACTATGAAACTACACATCGCAATAGCTGTTGTTTTATCAATGGCTGTAGGCGCCAATACTATGGCTGCCACAAAGAAAAAGAAAGTAAAAAAGGAGGTTGAGGTCGTTGCCGTAAAACCCGATACTGTTTCTCTTGACAAGTTCAGCCATGCCATGGGTATTGCCCAGACAAGAGGTCTGAAATCCTTCCTTCAGATGAATGTCGGTATTGACACCACAAAATACATGGCCGACTTTGTCCGCGGAATGAGAGATATGGAATCCAAGATGAACGACCCTCAGATGAAAGCCTATGCCATGGGACTGCAAATTGCCCAACAGGTTTTCGGAGATTTCCCCCAGCGCATTAACCAGCAGATTACCGGCAAGCCCGACACCACATTCCTTAATATTGATAAATACAAAAAGGGATTCATGAGTGTGATGAATAATGAGACACTGCCTTTCTCTGTCGACTCTGCTGCCAACATCTGCACCAGACAAATGGATTTCTATGCCACAGAAAAACTGGAGCGTGACTTTGGCCAGAATAGGAAAGACGGTGAGGAATTTCTTGCCCAGAATGCCAAGCTGAAAGATGTAGTCACCACACCGAGTGGCTTGCAGTATAAGATTATCAAACAAGGTACAGGCCCAGTTCCCCAAAAGGATTCCCAGGTAAAAGTGAACTATCAAGGTCGTCTGATTGACGGAACGATTTTTGATACCACAGAGGGAAAATCTCCTTTCCAGACCAACGTGGCTCACGTTATCAAGGGATGGACAGAGGCTCTGACCATGATGCCTGTTGGCTCTAAATGGGAAATCTATGTTCCCCAGGAACTGGCTTATGGTAATCGTGAAACAGGTAAAATCAAACCTTTCTCATGCCTGATTTTTGAAATTGAACTGCTGGAGATTGTTGAGTTGCCAAAAGCCTCTCAGCCAAATGCTCCGACAAAATAACAGTTGCGTTAGAAAACACTAAATCAAGAATTCCCGTGAGGCAAACCTTACGGGAATTCTTTTTTTCCTTTCACAGATTTTTTTACGATTTCATTAAATCTTTCCTTGATTTTTATGTAACTTTGCATTCGTACACGATACCATTTGTATGGAATATAAACTTCATCCATGCTATGCAGCCACAACTCAAATGGCAGCAGATAACTTCCAACAAAGGATGACAGGGATGGTTTTCCCCATGGCATCGTTGTTCATTCATCAGTTTATAAATAATCTTTCTTCTCTCTGGCGACATTTTTTTCATGTCGCCAGTTTTTTTATAATCATATTCAACATCTGCTTCTCATGCCAACCAATCGCATTCTAATCCAGGGAGGCTGTATCATCAGCCACAACCAGTGCATTCCGTCAGACATACTGATTGAAAACAAAAAAATTGCCCGTATTGCAGAGCACATCACTGCGGAAGAAGACATGACCATCATTCCTGCCAGGAATAAGTTTATAAGCTACGGACTGGCCGATGTCCATGTACATTTCCGTGAGCCTGGCTACTCAAGCAAAGAAACCATCAGTACAGGTTCCAGGGCAGCTGCCCACGGTGGTTATACAGTGGTCTGCGCCATGCCGAACGTGAATCCGGCTCCAGACAGTCTGCTTCACTTAGACGTAGAACAGGAATTGATAGATGAACAGGCTGTCATCGATGTCAGGCCCTATGCTACCATTACCCGAGAACGAAAAGGTCTTCAGCTTGTTGATATTGAAACCCTGAATCCCTATGTTGCAGGTTTCAGCGATGACGGCAGTGGCATACAGACAGATGCTGTCATGGAAGAAGCCATGAAACGTGTAGCCGCAGCAGGTGGTATTATAGCTGCACACTGTGAAGACAACAGTTTGCTGAGAGGCGGATACATTCATGATGGAGAATATGCACGCCTACATAAGCATAAGGGTATATGCTCAGAAAGCGAATGGCGACAAATAGCCCGTGACATTAAATTGGCAGAAAAGACAGGGTGCCATTACCATGTATGCCACATATCAACAAAGGAAAGTGTAGAACTCATCCGCCAGGCAAAACAACGTGGCGTAAATATCACCTGCGAAACAGGTCCTCACTATCTCATACTAACTGACAGCGACTTACAGGAAGACGGCCGATTCAAAATGAATCCACCGCTTCGCTCCAAGGAAGATAAAGAAGCCCTTCTTTCTGGACTACAGGACGGTACGATAGACTGTATCGCCACAGATCATGCTCCCCATACTGCAGAAGAGAAATCACGCGGATTAGAGAAGAGCGCCATGGGTATCGTTGGACTGGAAACAGCATTTGCCTTAGTATATACTCATCTGGTAAAGAAGAACATCATCAGCCTGGAGAAACAAATAGATCTGATGTGTAATAATCCCAGACGCATCTTCAAACTTGGTGGAAACTTAGAAGAAGGGCAATCTGCCGACTTGGCCATATTTGATTTGCAACATTCATATACCATTGACAGCAACACCTTCCTATCAAAAGGTCGCAGCACACCATTTGACGGTTGGGAAGTCATGGGGAAATGCTGCCTGACCATCTATCACGGAAGATTTGTGTGGCAACAATAAAACATTCAATTCCCAGTCATCTGAAATAAATGAAAAAGTTTGATAAAAAATTAGTTCTGCAAAACGGACAAGAATTTTTGGGATACGGCTACGGCAGTACCAAAGAAACTGTTTGCGAAATAGTATTCAACACCTCTATGGTGGGATATCAGGAAATACTTTCTGACCCTTCATATACTGACCAGATTGTTGTCATGACCTATCCCCTGATAGGCAACTACGGTATCAATGACGAGGACTATGAAGCACGCAATATGAATATCGGAGGCATGGTGGTCAGGGAATGGTGTGAAACACCCAGCAACTTCCGCTATACGAAAACTTTGTCTGAAGCACTGGAAGAACATGATATTCCCTGTATCAGTGGTATTGACACACGAATGATAACCCGTATTATCCGCAACGAAGGATGCCAGAAAGCAGCCATCATCAATATAGATAAAACACGGGAAGAAGCTCTGGAAATGATAAAACAAAGTCATACTCCTCACAATCAGGTAAGCAGAGTTAGTTGTCGCAAGCGCTGGTATTCCCGAACTCCCCACCACCGCTTTAACGTTGTTGCCATTGACTGCGGAATGAAACTGAATATCGTCCGATCGCTCAATAAAATAGGATGTAATGTTACCATCGTACCTTTCGACACACCTGTTGACAATATTCTTTCTTTTCACCCTGACGGAATATTTGTTTCCAATGGTCCAGGCGATCCTGAAGACGTCATCATAGTAGCAGAACATCTGAAAGCCCTTCATGGCATAAAACCCATTTTCGGAATCTGTTTAGGACACCAACTAATAGGCTTATCCTATGGAGCTACAACTTACAAACTTAAATTTGGACATCGTGGCGGTAACCATCCTGTTAAAAACCTGCGAACCGGTAAAATCGAAATTACCAGTCAAAATCATAATTTTGCCATTAATGCTGATAGTCTGGAAAATACACCTCTTGACATAACACATATCAATCTATTGGATAACACCATTGAAGGAATGGAATGTATCCGTGACCATGTTTTTTCAGTACAATATCACCCAGAAAGCGCACCTGGACCGCAGGACAGCACATATCTTTTCGATAATTTTATAAGACTAATGGAGGAATGCAAAAATGGCTAAAAGAACAGACATAAAGAAAGTAATGGTCATCGGTTCAGGACCTATTGTTATCGGTCAGGCTGCAGAATTTGACTATGCCGGAACTCAAGCCTGTCTGGCACTAAAGGAAGAAGGCTACGAAGTTGTTCTGGCTAATTCAAATCCTGCAACCATCATGACAGATACACATATTGCCGACAAAGTCTATATGGAGCCTTTGACTTTAGAATATGTTGCTAAAATCATACGCTATGAACGTCCTGATGCTATTCTTCCTGGCCTAGGAGGACAGACAGCTCTTAACCTTGCCGTACAACTCGCACGAAAAGGCATTTTAGAAGAATGTCAGGTTGAAATTTTAGGCACGAGCTTTGAAAGCATTGAAAAAGCAGAAGACAGAGAAAAATTCAAATCTTTGTGTCTCAGTCTCGGTGAACCTGTTCTTCCTTCTGATGTCGTCAATACTATTGATGATGCCAAGCGCGTAGCTAAAGAGATAGGATATCCTGTTGTACTTCGTCCAGCCTTTACATTAGGTGGTACAGGTGGTGGCTTTGCTGATAATGAAGAAGAACTCTGTGAAATTATGCGAAATGCCTTGACACTCTCACCTGTCCACCAAGTATTGGTAGAAAAAAGCATCAAGGGGTTCAAGGAAATAGAATACGAAGTCATGCGTGACAGTAACGATACCGCCATTACCATATGTAATATGGAAAATGTAGACCCCGTTGGTATCCATACAGGTGACTCTATCGTAGTGTGTCCCAGCCAGACGCTGACTAACAAAGAGTATCATATGCTGCGCGACAGTGCCCTGCGTATTATACGTGCCTTGAAAATAGAAGGAGGTTGTAATGTCCAGTTTGCCTTGGATCCTCTGTCGTTCTGCTACTACATCATTGAAGTCAATCCACGTGTATCACGTTCTTCTGCTTTGGCATCAAAAGCCAGCGGATATCCAATAGCACGTGTCAGCGCTAAAATAGCCGTAGGCATGACACTGGATGAAATCGCCATCGCCAACACCCCGGCCAGTTTTGAACCCACCCTAGATTATGTTGTAACCAAGATAGCACGCTTTCCTTTTGATAAATTCAGTGAAGCTGACAATGAACTGGGTACTCAAATGAAAGCAACCGGTGAAGTTATGAGCATTGGACGCACTCTGGCAGAAAGTCTGCTGAAAGCTGTACGCTCATTGGAAACTGGTGTATGTCACATCTACCACAAAAAATTCAATACAATGAGTACTGAAGAAATGCTGACATACATTCATCGCCCCACAGATGACCGCCTTTATGCTATTGCCGAACTTATCAGACACGAAGTAGACCTGTCACTCATCTACGATCAGACCAAAATTGATATGTTCTTTCTGGAGAAGATCAAGAACATTGTGGATTTTGAGGTCATTGTCAAGAAAAACATTGGCAACAAAGAGATTCTGTACGAAGCAAAAAAAATGGGATTCAGCGATAAATATATTGCCCTTCTGTGGAAATGGGAGGAAAAGGATATTTACGCAGAGCGCCTCAAAAACCATATTATTCCTGTTTACAAGATGATTGACACTTGTGCCAGTGAATTTGATTCCTATGTTCCATATTTTTACTCTACCTATGAGCAGGAAAATGAGTCCATTGCCAGTCAACAGAAAAAAATCATTGTCTTAGGCTCTGGACCTATTCGCATTGGACAAGGTGTTGAGTTTGATTACTCAACAGTACATGCTATCTGGGCCATCCAAGATGCCGGATACGAGGCAATCATTATCAACAATAATCCGGAAACTGTATCTACTGATTACTCCATCTCCGACAAATTGTATTTTGAGCCATTGACAACAGAAGATGTCATGAACATCATCCAACTGGAACAACCCGATGGTGTCATTGTAACCTTAGGAGGACAAACAGCCATTAATCTGGCAGCATCACTCGTGGAACGAGGAGTAAAAATCATTGGAACCGATTTGATTGCCATTGATCGCGCTGAGAACAGAAAACAATTTGAGGCTATTATGCGACAAGTCAATATCCCACAACCTGAAGCACAAGCCGTAACAGACATTGAAAGTGGTGTAAAAGCAGCTGAACATATTGGATATCCTGTATTGGTACGGCCTTCCTTCGTCCTCGGAGGACGGGCTATGCAGATTGTCGGCAATACGGAAACCTTGCGTTATTATCTGCACAATGCCGTTGAAATCAATAATGATTCACCTGTTCTCGTAGACAAATACATCATGGGAAAAGAAACAGAAGTAGATGCCATCTGTGATGGCACCGATATCTTTATTCCTGGCATTATGGAGCATGTAGAACATACTGGTGTTCATTCGGGAGACAGTATCAGTGTCTACCCGTCATTTAGTCTCTCTAATCAAGTAAAACAACAAATCATAGATTATACCGTCCGCCTCGGAAAGGCTATCAACATTATTGGACTATATAATATCCAATTTATCGTTGATGAAAATGAAAAAGTATATGTCATTGAGGTTAATCCTCGTTCATCACGCACCATTCCTTTCTTATCTAAATCTACCGGTGTAGAAATGGCACGTATCGCCACTCGTGTCATGTTAGGTCATAAACTGAAAGAACAAGGTATTACCGAAGTTTATCATTCCGAAAGCAAACGATACTATGTCAAAACCCCCGCCTTTTCCTTTACCAAGATAAAAGGAGCCGACTCCTATCTTTCCCCCGAAATGAAATCCACAGGAGAAGCTATAGGTTATGACCGTTCCCTCAAGCGTGCTCTTTATAAATCATTACAAGCAAGTGGTATGGCTGTAGTCAATTATGGTACCGTGCTCGTTACTTTGGCAGACGATTACAAGGACACTGCCCTGCCATTAGTAAAACGTTTTTATAACATGGGCTTCAATATTGAAGCAACTGTCGGCACGGCAGACTTTCTTCGTCGACATGGCATACGCACACGTTGCCTGCACAAAATCAGTGAAGGTAGTGATGAATTGGCCCATTCCATTCGCAGCGGTCATGTCAGCTATGTCATCAATGCTATTGATATCAATCAACACAGTACACGTCGTGACGGCTATGAAATTCGTCAACTTGCTATAGACAATAATGTCACACTTATGACTTCGCTGGAGACCGTTGGTGTACTTTTAGATGTATTGGAAGATATCACCATGGGCGTTTCCACTATTGATGCTACATATAAAAACCATAAAATAGGATAAAACCGTGAAACAAGTTACTTTACACATTGCTACTAACACGCAACTCATACAAGGCATCTATGAAATGAAATTAGAAGGAGATGTTGGAGATACATTGCGACCAGGACAATTTGTCAATATCGCCCTGGATAACCTTTATTTAAGGCGTCCTTTCTCTATCAGCGATTATGATACTACAAGTATGACACTGCTCTACAAGGTTGTAGGCAAAGGTACCCGACAGATGTCGTCTATGCATAAAGGACAGAAAATAAGCATACTAAACGGACTTGGCAATGGTTTCAATACTAACATTCACCACTCTCACGTTCTGCTTGCTGGTGGAGGTATCGGCATCGCCCCCCTCTACAAATTGGCTAAAGAATTAAAAACTGCAGGCAAGAAAGTTTCCGTTGCCCTATGTTTCAATACAGCTAAGGAAATCTTCTATGTTGAACGCTTTAAGGAGTTAAGTACCAATACCTACATCGCCACCGTTGATGGCAGTGAAGGGTGTAAGGGATTTATCACTAATCTTATTCAACAATATAAATTAACATTTGACTACTATTATGCATGCGGTCCCATGCCTATGCTCAAATCCATGTGCCAAAACATAGAGGCTCCCGGAGAAGTCAGTTTAGAAGCCCGTATGGGATGTGGCTTCGGTATCTGTATGGGATGTTCTATCCCAACAACATCAGGCAACAAGAGAGTATGCAAAGAAGGACCTGTATTCGGAAAGGAGGAATTAATATGGTAACCAAACTTTCTGTCAACCTCTGTGGTATCCTGTTAGACAATCCTGTCATTCCTGCCAGCGGGACCTTTGGTTTCGGTATGGAAATGGCTGATATTTATAATTTGGATATTCTGGGGTCCATATCCATAAAGGGTACAACACGCGAGGCACGCTATGGAAACCCCTTACCCCGCATAGCTGAAGGCGAACGAGGCATTCTGAATTCTGTTGGATTACAAAATCCAGGTATCCACTCGGTCATTGCCGACGAACTACCTCGATTAAAACAGGTATTTCACAAACCTGTCATTGCCAACATCAGCGGTTTTTCCATTGACGACTACGCTTATTCCTGTGAAAAAATCAATGACCAGGAACAAGTAGGCATCATTGAAGTCAATATCTCCTGCCCCAACGTACATAATGGCGGCATGGCATTCGGTACTTCTCCCAAAATGGCGGCAAAGGTAACACAGGCAGTTAAACACGTCACTACAAAACCTGTATTCATCAAGCTCAGTCCCAATGTCACAGATATCACTTCCATTGCTAAAGCCTGCGAAGAAGCCGGCGCCGATGGACTTACCTTAGTTAACACTTTTCTTGGTATGCGCATTGACATCCAGCGCCGACAGCCTATACTGGCTCAGAAAGTTGGAGGATACTCAGGCCCTGCTATATTTCCTATTGCCCTAAGAATGGTCTATCAAGTGGCACAAACCTGTCATATCCCTATCATTGGTTGCGGCGGCGTTGCCACTGCTGAAGATGTCATTGAAATGATGATGGCAGGTGCAACTGCTGTTCAGGTAGGAGCTGAAAACCTGCGGAACCCATTTGCCTGCAAGGAAATCATTGAAACGCTCCCGCAAGTCATGGAAAGACTGAAAATTGATTCACTGGAAAGTATTATCGGAATTATCAAATAAATACAATAAATGGCAAAAGACGTTATTATAGCCTGCGATTTCAGCAGTGCAGAAAAGACTTTAGATTTTTTAGACTTATTCACCGGACACAAACCTTTTGTTAAAATCGGCATGGAACTTTACTATGCCGCCGGACCGGAAATTGTCAGACAAATAAAACAGCGAGGTCATAAAATATTTCTTGATCTCAAACTTCATGACATTCCCAACACTGTACACAAAGCCATGAAAGTTCTTTCCAGCCTCAACATAGACATGACCAATGTTCATGCCGCCGGTACAATTGAGATGATGAAAGCCGCCATGGAAGGCTTGGTACGGGAAGATGGCACCCGCCCACTGCTGATAGCCGTTACACAACTTACCAGCACCAGCGAACAACGTATGCAAGATGAATTACTGATTCATGCCTCCATTCAAGATACTGTTGCTCAATATGCCCACAATGCACAGATGGCAGGACTGGATGGCGTTGTCTGCTCTCCTCTGGAAGCTTCACTTGTCAAGACCAACTGCGGCAACAACTTTATCACTGTCACACCAGGAATCCGCTTTGCTGATGCTGCAAAAGATGATCAGGTTCGCATTACGACACCAGCCAAGGCTCGTGAAATAGGCTCTGACTACATCGTGGTAGGCCGCCCCATTACTGCAGCTCAAGACCCTGTCGCTGCATACGAACGCTGTCTCCACGAATTCCTCGAATAAATATTAACACTTAAATATACCAAACCATGACTGAAAAAGAATATGCTAAAGATTTGCTCTCCATCGGTGCAGTTTTCCTGCGTCCAGAGCAGCCTTTTACATGGGCAAGCGGCATCAAGAGTCCCATTTACTGCGACAATCGCCTTACCCTCTCCGCACCCGAGGTACGCAACCATATTGAAGAGGGACTTGCAGCCCTTGTCAGTGAAAAATTTCCTGAGGCCGAAATGCTTATGGGAACATCCACGGCAGGCATTGCCCACGCCGCCATCACGGCAACCCTGCTGGACATGCCCATGGGATATGTACGTAGCAGTGCAAAGGACCATGGCCGCACCAACCGCATTGAAGGCAAAATGGAACGTGGAACCAAGGTGGTAGTAATAGAAGACCTCATCTCCACAGGAGGGAGTTGTATTGAAGTTGTAGATGCCTTGCGCGAAGCTGGTGCCGACGTACTGGGTATTGTCAGCATTTTTACCTATGGCATGAAAAAAGGCATCACCCGCATTGCTGAGGCCAAGACAATAAGCTACTCCCTATCTAATCTGGATGCCCTGGTTGAGGCTGCCGTTGAAGAGAATTATATTGCTCCTGAATGGAAAGAGCGTATCATTGCTTTCAGGAACAACCCTGCTGACGAAAGCTGGATAAAATAAACCTTACAATCTAAAAATTATGAAACATCTCATCGATCCAACAGACTTGACCCACGAGGAGACCAACAATATCATAGCATTAGCTGAAGATATCATTGTTCACCGCGAGCAATATACTACCCGCATGAACGGCAAGAAACTGGCAACACTCTTTTACGAACCGAGTACCCGTACACGTCTCAGTTTTACATCTGCCATGATGGAACTTGGCGGAAATGTCCTGGGGTTTGACGATGCGCGCAGTTCCTCTGTATCTAAGGGAGAAACCGTTGAAGATACCGTCCGTGTCGTCGGCAATTTTGCTGACATCATCGCCATGCGCCACCCTATTGAAGGCGCACCGCTTATTGCCTCCCAAGTTTCCAATGTTCCCATTATCAATGCTGGTGACGGCAGCCACAGCCACCCCACACAGACATTGACAGACCTCCTGACCATCAAGAGGGAGTTGGGACACATTGACAATATTACAATTGGATTCTGCGGTGACCTGCGCTTCGGGCGCACCGTTCACTCGCTCATTAAAGCCCTGTCACGCTACTCCGGGATAAAGGTTATCCTTATCGCACCCGAAACACTGCGCTTGCCTGATTATATCAAGCAGGACGTTTGCGACCGCCTTGGCATCAGCTACAAGGAAGTCCGCACCCTTGAAGAAGCCATTCCCTGCCTTGATATATTATATATGACACGTGTGCAAAAAGAAAGATTCCTTGATGAGGATGACTATGACAGGGTTAAGGACAGTTTTATCCTGGATGCCGCCAAGATGAAACTGGCTAAACCGACAATGAAAGTTCTCCATCCGCTTCCACGCGTCAACGAAATTCTCACAGAAGTCGATGCTGACCCGCGGGCGGCATATTTCCGCCAGGTGGAAAATGGCAAATTTGTCCGTATGGCTCTTATCTGCCGACTGCTGGATTGGAAAAACGACAGCATGCACCAGATGCCGGTTCCGCATGAAGTATTTATAGATGATGACACCCTGCATTGCCGTAATCCCAAATGTATATGCAACAATGAGGACGTCAAATCTAAGTTCTATGCATCTGCAGACAACATTGTACGCTGCTACTACTGCGATACAAAAGTAAGATAACAGTAACTTATATTACACAACAATCAAAAAACCGGAGCAAAAACTCATTACTGCTCCGGTTTTTTTGAAATAATATTTTTGAGAATTACTGTGACTATCATGGAGGGCAACAGAATCAGCTGCTCTTTAAACTTCCGGAATAAAGTGGACAGCTATTCATCCATTTCCTGAGAATACTTTTCAAAAATGGGAAAAAAATGTAATGTATCGCTTATGGCCAGACGTGTCAGCCTGCGCCGTTCCAGCGCCTTTCGGAGTTCAGGGGCATGGCGGAGGAGTTCCATAGATTTATTGGCTGCCCGCTGCTGGCTCTCTTTCTTGGAAAATCCTTTTCCCCTGCCTATTACTTTGTCTTCCACCAGAGCCAATGTAAAAAAACAGGGTTCTGACGGATTGGATGTATCCTGTATTTCCGTGGTATCAAAACGCATTTCCATCTTCTGTTTTTGGCACCATTCCAAGAGTACACTCTTGAAATTCTGCTCTTTCTTCGCTGCCACATCGGGACGGATATATCCTTGATCCATCAGGCGTTTGAAAAACCACATTGAGCGCTCATATCCCTGATCCAGATAAATAGCACCCATAAGTGCTTCAAAGGCATTGCCGCCAATATGGGAATGATGGGTATCAGAGTAACGTATATACTGCACCAGCTTATCCAGGCCCAACTTGGTTGACAACTTGTTGAGTGAACTGCGCTGTACCAGTTTGCTGCGCGTTGTCGTCAGGAAGCCTTCATAGGCATTGGTATATTTTTTATACAATATGTCGCTTACAATCGCCTCAATGATGGCATCGCCCAGGTATTCAAGTCTCTCGTTGTTGATGAGGCGGCCGTGCTTGTCGCGCTCACTCACGCTCTTGTGGATAAAAGCAAGTTTGTAATACTCTATATGGTGAGGATAGAATCCCAGTATTTTCTTGAGAGAAAAATAAAGTTCTTCTTTACGATGAAAGAAGAACTTTATCATATACAGGAATGATTTCATTGAAATCTTATTCTGCGTATTTTTTCATGATGACACATGCATTGTGACCGCCGAAACCGAACGTATTGCTCAAGGCAGCACGCACGGTACGCTTCTGAGCCTTGTTAAATGTGAAGTTCAAGTTGTAATCAATCTCGGGGTCGTTGTCGCCTTCTTCATGATTGATTGTCGGAGGAACGATGTCCTCTTTCACAGATAACAGGCTTATCATTGCTTCGATGGCACCTGCCGCGCCCAGCATATGACCTGTCATGGACTTGGTCGAACTGATGTTGAGCTTGTATGCATGGTCACCAAATACCTGCTGTATTGCTTTTGCCTCTGAAATGTCTCCCACGTGCGTTGATGTGCCATGAACATTGATATAATCAATATCCTCGGGCTTCATCCCTGCATCGGCCAAGGCTGACTCCATAACCAAAGCTGCTCCCAGTCCTTCCGGATGAGAGGCTGTGATGTGATAAGCATCAGCTGACATTCCTGCACCGGCAACTTCGCCGTAAATCTTGGCTCCGCGTGCCTTTGCATGTTCCAGTTCCTCGAAAATCAGCGTAGCAGAGCCTTCGCCCATAATGAAGCCGTCACGGCTTGCACTGAACGGGCGAGAAGCATGCTCAGGGTCATCATTGCGGGTAGACAGGGCATGCAGGGCGTTGAATCCGCCTACACCCGTCGGCCATATGGCTGCCTCGGAGCCTCCGGCTACAATGGCATCGGCCTTACCCAGACGGATAAGGTCTAACGCTACTGCCAAGGCGTGGGTAGAAGAGGCACAAGCCGACGTAGTTGTAAAATTAGGCCCATGGAAACCAAAATGAATGGAGATATGGCCGGCTGCAATATCAGCTATCATCTTAGGGATGAAGAACGGACTGTATTTCGGTCCGTCAGCCGCGTGCAACGCATAGTTTGAAACTTCTGTTTCAAAGGTATTGATACCGCCTATTCCCACACCATAGACAACGCCGATGCGATTTTTGTCCACAGTTTCCAGATCCATTGCTGAATTCTTCACAGCCTCCATGGCCGATACCATGGCATACTGCGTGTAGATATCCATCTTATTGGCGCTCTTGCGGTCAAGGTAGTCACTTACATTGAAGTTTTTAACCTCACAAGCAAACTTGGTCTTGAAAAGGGCAGTATCAAATTTTGTAATAGGACCTGCACCGCTTACACCCTTCTTGATGTTCTCCCATGTTTCGGGAGCACTGTTACCAAGGGGTGAAACAGCACCTATACCTGTTACAACAACTCTCTTTAATTCCATTAAAAAAATTTAAGGATGAGATTTCAATTTTTTATTTTGCAACGTTGGCATCAATATAGGCAATAGCATCGCCAACAGTAGCTATTTTCTCTGCCTGATCATCGGGAATAGAAATTTCGAATACCTTCTCGAATTCCATTATCAGTTCTACTGTATCCAGAGAATCAGCACCAAGATCATTAGCGAAACTTGCTTCACTTTTTACTTCACTTTCGTCAACACCAAGTTTGTCAACGATAATTGCTTTTACTTTTGCTTCAATTTCTGCAGTTGTCATAATTGTTTATTTGTTAAAAGATTAATATTCTATTTTCGAATTCAAAGTGCAAAGTTATTAATAATCTTTTATATATCAAAAATTTGGTCTAAAAAATTGCACATCTGCCCCTTCTTTTGTTCAAAAACTATCCCTTGAAGGCATCCTGTCGCCCTTCTTGTCTCTGGCCGAAAAGTGCAAAAGAATATAGAAAGAAATAGGTATGCATGTCCGTCTCGCTGGCTGGTAGTGCTGGCCTGTCTTCCTGAAATTCCTGAACATGCATGTTTTTCTATTACCCTTTTTTCTCAACCAACATGCAGTTGGACGGTTCCCGTATTGCCCGTATTTTACAATATCCCCGAGGAAACAATATATAATAGGTATCTTCTGTCATCTTGCTGCCCCATATATTTTACATTCACCGATGCGAAACGTATATTTACCGACGTTGAACATATGTTTACCATTGGTGAACGTACGTTCCGCATCGGTGAACATAGACTATATCGGGAAATAACAGCTGTTTGCAGGGCATCATTTATAACAGGACACAGGCCAGAAAGGGTTCAACCTCCATTGCAGAAACAGCAATCCCCCCTTTTTTATCTTTATTTTGCTTCTACGAAAATAAAAACATAATATCCTCGTCAAAATTACCTCTGCATCCAACAATTATCACTAACTTTGCAACTCATTAAACAACGTGGAGAGATTTGAGCTGCTTGCAACCACGGGAAAAAATGCTAAAAGAAACAGTCTTGGGCTGCTTGTCTCAACTGCTTTCACGCACAACCTTTTCCGACATCTTTCCCCTTTTATTTATTCAATAATTTAAAAAGAAAAAGATGAGTTATCTGTTTACATCCGAATCCGTATCTGAAGGGCATCCTGACAAAATCGCTGACCAGATTTCCGATGCCGTCCTGGACAAGCTGCTGGCTTTTGACCCACAGTCAAAAGTAGCATGCGAAACCCTCGTCACGACCGGGCAGGTTATCCTGGCCGGTGAAATCAAGACTCAGGCCTATGTTGACCTGCAACGCATAGCCCGCGAGGTCATCAACCGCATTGGATATACCAAGACTGAATACATGTTTGAAGGCAACTCCTGCGGAGTTCTTTCTGCCATCCACGAACAAAGCTGCGATATCAACCGCGGCGTTGAACGCGAAGAACAGGAACAACAGGGCGCCGGAGATCAGGGCATGATGTTCGGCTATGCCACAAACGAAACCGAAAACTACATGCCGCTGAGCCTCGACCTGGCACACAGGCTGCTGAAGGCCCTGGCCGAAATCCGCCACGAAGGTAAAACCATGACCTACCTGCGCCCCGATGCAAAAAGCCAGGTTACGATAGAATATGACGACAACAACAAACCCGTCCGCATCGACACAATCGTACTCAGTACCCAGCACGATGAATTTGATACCGACGAACGGATGCAGGAACAGATTCGCCACGACGTCATTCACATCCTTATACCCCGCGTCAAATCCACCATTCACAGCCGTCACATCCTGGACCTGTTCAACGATGACATAAAATACCACGTCAATCCGACAGGAAAATTTGTCATCGGAGGTCCCAACGGAGATACGGGTCTGACAGGCAGGAAAATCATCGTTGACACCTATGGAGGCAAGGGCGCACATGGTGGCGGTGCCTTCAGCGGCAAGGACCCTTCAAAAGTTGACCGCAGCGCAGCCTATGCTGCACGCCACATTGCCAAAAACATGGTTGCAGCAGGTGTAGCTGATGAAATGCTCGTCCAGATAAGCTATGCCATCGGTGTAGCCGAGCCTGTCAGCATATATGTCAATACTTACGGCAGTAACCACGTCAACATGACCGACGGTGAAATAGCCGGCAAAATCAGCCAGCTCTTTGACCTGAGGCCCTACGCCATAGAAAAAAACCTTAAACTGCGTTATCCCATTTATGAAGAAACAGCAGCCTATGGTCATATGGGACGTGAACCGAAAGTAGTGACCAAAACATTTGAGTCACTCTACAACGACAAGACCAAAACCCTTGAAGTAGAACTCTTCACGTGGGAGAAACTGGACCGCATAAACGATATCAAAAACGCCTTTCAACTATAAATTGTACACATGAACAGAAAAAATGTATGTATTTTCTGCTCCTCAGGCAACTATATTCCACAAGTCTATAAAGACGACGCACGACGCCTGGGCGAACTCTGTGCAGAAAAAGGTATTAACATCATCAACGGTGCCGGTGCTCAAGGATTGATGGGCATCACGGCTGATGCATGTCTTGCCGGAAACGGAACCGTTTCCGGAGTCATTCCCAAATTTATGCTCGACCTCGGATGGGCCCACAGCGGACTTACCGAACTTCATGTTACCGACGACATGGCCAGCCGGAAACAGAAACTGCGCGACTTGTCTGACGGCATCATCACCCTAGCCGGCGGATGCGGCACCATGGACGAATTATGGGAAACCGTAACGGCACGCCAGCTGCACCAGTATGACCATCCCATCATCGTCCTCAACACTGCAGGATTCTACAACCCCATCAAGGAATGGTTCCAGACCTGCATCAACGAGCAGTTCGTGCGCCAAGCCAATGCCGACCTGATAGCCTTTGCCGATACACCCGAAGAAGCTATCCGGCTGTTTGAAGAACTGCCCGAAAGAAAAGACTGCGATATCAGAGAAGAAAGACATTAAAAAATCACACATTGCTCCGTCATGATATCCGGACAGGAAATCGATACCATACAATATGTCCTTGAGGAAACCGACGAGGAAATAGTCTTTCACCGGCCGTCCACACCCTATCAGGCCCTGAGACTGCTTCCACGCAATGCCACACCCTCACAGCAGGATTCCATAGTGCAGCTCTACTGCAAACCCGTTATCGTATGCCCGTCAGACCGACCCGACACCCTGAAGCTGCCGGGATTGGAAGGAGCCCGCTACAACCTGGATGACGTCCCACAATACAAGGACGGCTTCTTCACAGGTAACGAGTATCTTCACACAGAACTAAAAGTCACATTCCCAGGTATTGCCGGAGATGCCATCCCCTATCGGTTGCGCAACGATATATTCATCACCTCTACACTGCTGATATGCTTCTTTGCAGCACTGTTTATCATCACCCGATTTTTGCACGTATTGCTTATACAGCTGAAAAACTTCTTTTACAACCGCGACCGCAATGAAACTATCCTGCTCAATCGCGACAGCGAAATGAAGACCCAGACATACGTCAACCTGCTGACAAGTTTCCTCGTCGCCATCATGTTCCTGCACTATACCAGCTATGCCATGCCCGATGTATTCAATCGCGTATCACCCTACAAGCTGCTGTTGCTGAACACCTGTATATGTTTTGCATTCCTGCTCACAAAATTTATCGGATACCAGATTACCAACTGGACATTTTTTTCCCAGCAAAACAAAGGACAATGGAACAACATCTACAACCTCCTGACACTCATCAAAGCCATTTCCTATTTCCTGTTGACCTTGGTCATCGTATACTTTGATCTGCCAATTCATGTTTCCATTTGGATACTATCCTTCCTTATTTTTACCTTCATCCTGCTACTTTCTTTCAAGGCTAAACAAATCTTTTTCAATTATAATTTGGCTCTAATACATTTATTTTTGTACCTTTGCACGCTTGAAATAATTCCGCTCCTTGCATTAGGGTGGGTTTTAGTAGAAGCAAATATGTATACACTTGTGTTTATTTAAATAAAAGTTTGTATTTACTCAAAGCGCCATGATTAAGAAAATTCTCATATCACAACCCGCTCCAAAGACAACAAAATCACCGTATTTTGATTTGGAAAAAAAATACAATATCAAATTAGATTTTCAACAGTTAATACACACCGAACGCTATTCTGAAAAAGAATTCCGGGCACAGAGAGTCAACATTCTCGAAAACACGGCCGTCATATTCAGTTCACAACATTCCATTGACTCATTCTTCGCTATATGCAAAGATATGCGCATAACCATGCCAGACTCAATGAAATATTTCTTCATCTCGGAGAAAATAGCCTTATACATCCAGAAATATGTCCAATACCGCAAACGCAAGATTTTCTTTGCCAAGACAGGTAAATGGGATGAACTGCTGGATCTGCTCAGTAAACACAAGAAAGAAACATTCCTCTTTCCTCAAAACGAAGTGCACCATCACAACATGAGTGAAGACATGGAAGCCAGAGGACTACACCACAAGGAATGCAATATGTTCCGCACTGTCAGTACAGAATGGGACAAAAACAAGCCTTTCAAGTATGATATGATTGTCTTCTTTACCCCAAGCGGTGTAAAGTCAGTCACTGACAATTTCCCCGATTACAAACAAGGAAAAACCTTGTTTGCGTGCTGGGGCGATGCCGCAGCTAAGGAAATCGAGGCACGTGGCTACCGCCTTGATCTCAAGGCTCCGACTGCCGAAACAACCTCCATGCCTGCTGCCCTGGATATCTTCCTTGAAGACAAGGCAGAGAAGAGAGAGGACTGACACACGCATCCACAGTGCTTTAAAACAAATAATGCGACTGGCGGCAACAGTTCAACCGTCAGTCGCATTACCATAATAAACCAATAGCTAACAATGTCACACCACTTCTTTTCAAAAAAAGAACATCTCGTATCCTTACAGGATATCAATGCCCTTTTCTCCCAAAAGAGCGGTGCCATAAACGGCTATCCCGTACGTCTTATATACAGGGTAGCAGGCAACAACACACTGCCGGCTCTGGTGCTCATAAGCGTTTCCAAACGGCATTTCAAGCATGCCGTTGACCGCAACAGGGCAAAACGTCAGATCAGAGAAAGCTATCGCCTCAACAAAGACATCATCTGGGAACCTCTTGCTGCAAAAAAACAACAGGTTCACATTGCTTTTCTCTGGTTGTCGGACACCCCTGTCGCATCCAGGGAGATCAATCTCTGTATCCGGAAATTATTATCAGCCTTGACTGCCAGAATATGATTTCTCTCTATCACATTGCCTGCAGACTGTTAGCGAATTTACTTATTCTGCCCATCCGCTTCTATCAGCTTGCCATTTCGCCCCTAACGCCGGCAAGTTGCCGTTTTACGCCGACTTGTTCGCAATATGCCATAGAAGCTAT
Source organism: uncultured Bacteroidales bacterium (assembly GCA_902773055.1). Lineage (GTDB taxonomy): Bacteria > Bacteroidota > Bacteroidia > Bacteroidales > Bacteroidaceae > UBA6382. Next base: position 24,711 of record CACYCZ010000003.1, on the reverse strand, counting down.
CCGTAAACATGGCCCTTTTAAAGGCGGATGGCTGGCTATAAAACGTATCCTGCGCTGTCATCCCTGGGGAGGAAGCGGCTATGATCCTGTACCCTGATGAAACCATTGCTTTTTGACATACATACACACCGTACTGATGCGCCTGCTGACGCATTCGTCAATCTCCCCATGGAGGTCCTCTCGGGCAAGATTCCTTTTACTCCCTTGCCTGAGCGGAAGTATTCCGCAGGCATACATCCTATGTTCGACGGTGACTGGGCACTGGCTTTCGATCGCCTCGAACTATTGTCTACGCATCCGCAAATCCGGGCTATCGGCGAATGTGGCTTGGACAAGCGCAGCAACAAAAGTATTTCTTTCCAGACAAAATTCTTCATGCAGCAGGTGCAACTGGCAGAAAAGCTCAATGTGCCGCTCATCATTCACTGTGTCCGCTGCTGGAACGAGCTCCTTGAGAACTTCAAGCCTTCTACCATTCCCTTTATTATCCACGGCTTCAGAGGTAAGCCCCAATTGGCCCGTCAATTGCTTCGAGCTGGTTTTTCCTTGAGCTTCGGCCCGTTTTTCAATCCTGAAAGCCTGAAAATATGCCCTCCGGAAAGATATTACCTGGAAACTGACGACCACGCTGACTTCAGTCTGCGTCAGGTGGCCGACCTTCATGCTGCCGCACTCCAGGCATTACAGCCATGAAGGCTTAAAACAATAACATGCTACCATAAGCCAACAAAGAGGGCAACCTTTCATTGAAAGGCTGCCCTCTTTGTATATTGTCACCGATTTATTCGAAATTGTGTACTTCCATTATTATATTTTTCTTTTCCTTCAGCAGTTCAACATAGTCATCGTAGGACATTGCCACGCGGAATCCTAGCCGCGGACTGAGCTCATTATGGTCTGCATGATTGCGTTTAGATATACGACATTCCATATCCTTTGACATATAATCTCCGCCTCTATATACATATTCCTGAGTTCCTGATGTGGTCGGGCCGGTAGGATTGACAACTGTTCCTTTTGAGTTGTCAGTTAAATATGTATTCTCGCTGTAACGGTCAGAGCACCACTCTGCCAGATTACCTGTCATATCATACAGTCCCAGTTCGTTAGGCTCTTTCTGCGCTACTATATGGCATGACCTTGGTGAGCCTACGGGGCCTCTGCTGTTGCCTTCGTACCATGCCACCTTGTCAATATCGTCACCACCTGAAAATACATATTGCTTGGTTGCTATTCCGCCTCGGGCGGCATATTCCCATTCTGCCTCGGTCAGAAGGCGATATTTGTGACCTGTCAGTTTATTGAGTGCCTTAATAAAATCTCTGCAATCCTCTATGCTGACACTATTGGCAGGATAACGATCTCTCGGAAAATCATAATCGATATAATTCTCCGCCAGCATTATGATATAGTTAAATACTTCCGTTGTTATCTCGGTTGTGGATACGAAGTAATCGGACACTCTTACATGATGAGGCTGGTCATCCTCCACATAAGTTCCATTCTCCTGTTCCTTGCGAATCCAGTTGGATTCCTCTGAACGGTTTCCCATCGTAAACTCACCACCCTCCACATAACACATGGTTATCGAATAAGGTGTCACATCCAACTTCTGTATGAAACTGCCTTTTGCCATATTTCCTAAAGAGGTAACATGGACAGGTATGCTTATTGTCCGCTTGACGTCTGCAAAGTGCAAATAAACTTTCAGCGTCGTTGTATCATCAATCACATTTTCATTGGCTGTGATATTGGCTAACTGATAAACTTCTATGTCTTCGTCCGAGTTTGAGTTGCTGCGCATGGTTTTTCCCCGTCCGAGGATAGTGGCTACAGAGTTGTTGTTTATACTCCAGTCAGCAGCTACGCCATTATACTTTTTCATGCCTGTACCGAGATATACCCTGATTTTCTTTGTCTGGCCTGGCAATAATTCAATATACCTCATTTCCTCAGCATCGTCCACATATTCGAATACAAATTTTGACCTTGTAAAATTTGTTCCTTCATCAGAATCCTTACTGCAGGAAGTAAAAGTAAAACAACATATACCCATCAACAGGCATATCATCACGTTTATTCCCTTTGTCATAAATTCTCCTTTTTTAGTTATTAATTATTTTTATTGTTCTTGCATAAACATAGGGTCCCATGCCGGCAGGAGTGTCGGTTTCTGCCGTGCCATTTCCAGTATTCTCTGCGGAATATATTTTTTGTTGACTACCAGTCTGAAGACGTATTCATCAAACCATTTGTCTGTCATAATGATATGCCCTTTGTAGCCATAGTTTTCTCCCCAGCTGTTTTCCACCATCCATTTTACAGGTTTGCCATTGGCATCCAGGTCTACAGCCATCAGTGTCATGGCATGGCTTGAGCCGCTGGCAAACGTCATGATGCGCTCCTTCTTGTCCATGGGGAATTCGGTTCCCAAGAGTGCGCCGTAATTGTAGTTACCGGCATCTTCAAATCCCTTTTCGGAATTCAGTTCCTTGCCTACATCACACGACAGATACATCATGGTGCTGTCCTTGATGGATGCTATCGCCATAGCCTTGATATCCTCCATGGGCAAGTTGACGTATGTCCAGTTCTGCCCGTCATAGATATGGCGGTCCAGATCTATCTGATAGGTCTTGTAAAACGGCCGGGTCGGGTCATTCATGAACATGACATAATCGTGCTGCAGGTCCTGCCCTACAAACTCTTTGTAGAAGCTCTGCGGCGTATATTCCTTGGTCGACAAAGGGTTGCCCTTTTCATCCCTGAGTGTCCATGTAAACTTCTGCGGAGGCATACCGAAGCAGCGCACCAGTATCTTGTATATTGTTTCCAGCATCTCTTTTTTCTTTGCCGTCAAGTCCTTGTCCTTGGTTCCCGCAGCAGCCATCCTGCGCAGTACCAATCCGTCTTCGCGCAGTTTCAGGCTGATTACCTTGGCATAATCGGCAGTGTTGTTGCTTGTAAACGTTTCGGGCATGACGTCCGACGGCACCAAGCCGTATTTTGTAATCAAGTCAGAGATACCGGTAAACTGCCCGCCGTCACTGATAGGATTTTTGAACAGCCATTCCACCAGACGGTCATCCATGGGCTTGCCTGCATTGTCAATGATGCTTTGCAGAAACAGGTTGCTCTTCTCCAGTTGGTCGTAAAAGAAGCAGTAATTCTGTGAAAAAGTAAAAATACCCGTCTGGTATTTGGATATCACCTTTGCCCTGAGAACATTCAGCCCGGTAAACAGCCAGCAACGGCCGGATTTCAGTTGATTAGTGATGCCCTTGGATTTTACCTCATTCGAGAAATGGGTATCGTAGGCTGCATTGTTTGCACTTGTAGCCAGAACTTTCAACCCGTTTACAGCCACGGCATTATCCAACGCTTTTTCGCTGGGCGTTGCCGCACAAGCCTTGCGATAGTTGGCCAGCTGCAACTCTGTTATTCCCTTGCTTTGTGCCGACACTGACACCGTAAAAACATAGCAGAAAACAAACAGTATTTCTATGTATTTCATATCGTATCAACTATTAACAACCTCAAAATTAGTTTTTTTTTTTTTTCTATGCCTTTTTTCTTCATTTTTTTTCTCCTACAATAAACTTTTTCCTTGACCACTTTCATGAAAAACCTGCAACAATGCTTTTGCCCACCCGGTTAAGGATTCAAAAAAATTAATGTTTTTTAACACCCATGCGCAGTCATCCTGCTCATCTGAGCATCCACGCCCAGAAGGCACTGCAGAGGGGGTAAATTTTACAGGCCTACAAGATTTCACCAGCAGGCCTGCGCGTTTTCACTGGCAGGCCTGCCAGCAAAAACTGCAAGGCCTGAGAAATATACAGGGCTGCCGGAGATATGTGTAAAAAGATTAACGTCTGTTTCTTTTTGTTAAAAGAATGCCTGGTCGAAAGGAACCTGACTAGCCAAAATTTTTACATTGCCTGCCATTTGCTTATTAGGGTATCTTTAAGTAACTTTGCACCTTGAAAAATAATTATTACTCATTGCGAAATGAACTTTGTAGAAGAATTAAGATGGAGAGGCATGATTCACTCCATGATGCCCGGAACAGAAGAGTTGCTGACAAAAGAAACCGTTACAGCATATGTAGGCATTGACCCCACTGCCGACAGTCTACACATCGGCCACCTGTGTGGTGTCATGATGCTGCGCCACCTGCAACGCTGCGGCCATAAACCTCTTGCCCTCATCGGCGGTGCCACCGGCATGATAGGCGATCCAAGCGGAAAAAGTCAGGAACGCAACCTCCTCAATGAAGAAACACTGGCCCACAACGTAGCCTGCATAAAGAAACAACTCTCCCACTTCCTGGATTTCGAAAGCGATGCCCCCAACAAGGCTGAATTGGTCAACAACTATGACTGGATGAAAAACTACTCTTTCCTGGATTTTTCACGCGACATCGGCAAATGTATCACCGTCAACTACATGATGGCAAAAGACAGCGTTAAACGCCGCCTCAACGGTGAATTCCAGGAAGGCATGTCCTTCACCGAGTTCACCTATCAGCTTCTACAAGGCTACGACTACCTCCATCTCTACCAGACCAAAAACTGTAAACTGCAAATGGGCGGTTCAGACCAGTGGGGCAACATTACCACGGGAGCAGAGCTCATCCGCCGCAAACTGGGCAACGAGCATCAGGCTTACGCCCTGGTATGCCCGCTCATAACAAAATCAGACGGCAAAAAATTCGGCAAGACAGAAAAAGGCAATATCTGGTTGGACCGCAACCGCACAAGCCCCTATACCTTCTACCAATTCTGGCTGAACGTAGCCGACGACGACGCAGAGAAATACATCAAAATCTTCACCAGCATAGACAAGGAAACCATTGAGACCCTCATAGCAGAACATCGGCAGGATCCAGGCCGACGCATCCTCCAAAAACGGCTGGCCGAAGAAATAACTATCATGGTCCACAGCCGCGAAGACTATGAACTTGCCGTTGAAGCAAGCAACATACTCTTTGGCAAGGCCACCAAGGACAGCCTGGTCAAACTGGACGAGCAGACCCTGCTCGATGTCTTCAGCGGAGTACCCAAGTATGAGCTGCCAAAAAGCGACATCATCGGCACCAAGGCTGTAGACCTGCTTGCAGAAAAAACCGACTGCTTCCCCAGCAAGGGCGAAATGCGCAAAATGGTCAAAGGCGGCGGCGTCAGCATCAACAAGGAAAAACTGGCAGACCCCGAAATGGTCATTTCAGAATCCGACCTTGTTGACGGCAAATACCTCATTGCACAGCGCGGTAAGAAAAACTACTATCTCATTATCGCAAAATAAAAAATTAAACCGCTTTTCTTGGTTATTCCAAAATGAAAGCGTAATTTTGCATTGTGATTGTTCCATGGTGTAATGGTTAGCACTAGGGTTTTTGGTACCCTCAGTCATCGTTCGAATCGGTGTGGAACAACTCCTTTTTTTGAAGAAGCATCTAATTAATTTATATTTATTTCTCCTCATTTCAACAGATGCTTCTTCTTTTTTTTGTACTTGCACTCAATGTCCTGTCAGAATTGGTTTGAATTTGAACGCCGCAATCTTTCCCGTCGGCGCTGATGATTGCTGATACCAATAAGCATGACTGTCGGCAAAACGGCTGAGCATCTCATTGGCATCCTCCTCGCCCCGCGGACTCCAGGAAGTGCAAAATATCGGCCGGCCAAACCTGAACGCCAGACTCATCAGCCACCCCGACTCCGCCGCCGGCTGGGCAGTAGAAAACGACAAGACGTCACTCATGCTCCATATCTGATATGTCAGTGAATCAGATGCACCACCTGCATATTGCAGCTGGTTCCACCCGTTACGCCTGCCGTGATATAAAGCCTTCTTATAATCAAAACCATCTGCAAACGGCTTGACACTGACACAGGGTGTTGCTGTCAACGGCTGGTTGGCAAAAGCATAGCGACACTCCCTGAACAGCAACTTTACAAGGCTGGCAAGCCTTGCCTTATCGGCAACCTGCTCTCCGGGATGAAAGTAGAGGTCCCACGCCTGTATGGTACCGTTCATGTAGTAACGGTCTATCACGGCCTTTTCATACTGAGCCAGTTCAATGGCAGGATACAGGGCATCTCTGTCCGTCAGTAACGTAGGCAGAACTGTCATTCCCGCCTTGCGGGCCAGCTTCAGCAACGAATCAAGCTCGGCAAAAAACTGCTTGGAATTCCCTTTGTAAGCCTCATACTGAAGTTCCACTCTCAAACTGTTGTATACATCCGCCTCATGGCCGTCGTTCAGCCATCTGATGGCATCAGCCACACTCTTCACGCTTTTACCCTTGACAGGGCCTGTTGCCATCCAGCGCCAAGCCCTTGTCGGAGTCCAGCGGTCGGTTTTCTCCACACCCGGATCCCCTGCACCGTCTGAAAAACTATAATTGCGCAACATCTCCACTTCGCGCCAGTCATATGGCTCTCCGTCGGGATAGAGCAAGTCATGAAACGCAGGCTCATATGGCATATAGGTACTCTTGTTCCACTTTACCTCCCAGTTGGCATCATTGGCATAAAGTCCCCACATATAGAATCCGACATTGTGTTTTGAAAACTCAGCCAAGGTGCGCCCCATTCCCGAACCATTCACACGGGTTATGCATTCAGTGCACACTATAGGGCGATGCCCGGTACGCTCCATCGCTGCTATCAGATCGTCGGTATATCCTCGCTTGCCACAGGAATAGTCATGGAAATTATGAATATCCATCTTGCTTTCAACCTCAAAACATTTGCGGGAAAGCTCGTTCTTATGCTCATCCAGTATATCAGAACGCCAATATATGCTTGAAGTAATAGGCTGCACCGGATTCATTTCATAACACCAATCAGCTATATCGCTGACCAGCTGCAGATCTTGTATGCATATTTCATTGGTACTGGTGTCGAAGCCAAACTGTCCGGGTTCATTGCGTATGTCCCACAACACTATCTGCCTGTCCTTGGCGAAAGTCCCTACTACCTTCTGCGTATATGCCTTCAGATGTGCTTTCACTGCTTCCCTGTCCTGGACCTTGCCTTCCAGATAATCCTTTGAAGCCGGTACGACAAGTACAGGCGACAAGGTCATCCCGTAGGGTTTAGTTGCTGCCTTCATGTTATTGATAGCCTGAATAGCCGCATCAGGATTGTCTGAAATCCAAAATCTCACACTGTTCATCCCCATTTCGTGAGCCTTACCGAGCATTTCTCCCAGCGACATACCGGGATAAGGCCTTTCAGGCTGGTTGAATCCCTTGATGACGCCCACCTGTTCGTACCATTTCCAAGCTTGTTGTTCAGTCCATTGCCTGCGCCCTTTGGTTGTCACTGCAGTTGCCATCAATAGTATGACTGCTGCCAATATCCTTTCTTTCATTATTATATAAAAAAATAAAGATTATTTGAAATCATATGCGTGCTTGGGATAATCGAGCGTATAGTGCAATCCCCTGCTTTCTTTGCGCTCTATGGCCTGCCGTGTCACCAGATATGCCACGTTGATAGCGTTGCGCAGTTCGCATATATCCTTGGTAGCCTTTACACGCTTGAACAGTTCCTCTGTCTCCTCATAGAGCAAGTCCAGCCTCTGCCAGGCCCGATGCAGACGCAAGTCACTGCGTACAATACCCACATAGTTGGACATTATTTGTTCCACTTCGCGCATATCCTGAGCTATCAAGACCTTTTCTTCATTGGTCATAGTACCATCGTCATTCCATTCGGGTATCTTGGTATTGAATGTATAGCCGTCAGCATTCTGCATAACATGCCTGGCCGCAGCATCAGCATAGACTACAGCTTCTATCAGCGAATTGCTTGCAAGACGATTTCCGCCGTGCAACCCTGTACATGAACATTCCCCTACAGCATACAGCCTCTTTATACTTGTCTGAGCATTCAGGTCTACCTTTATACCACCACAGAGGTAGTGAGCCGATGGACAAACAGGGATATAATCCTTCGTGATGTCAATGCCGATACTCAGGCACTTGTTGTATATATTAGGAAAATGCATCTTTGTTTGTTCAGCGTCCTTATGGGTAACGTCCAGGCATACATGATCCAGTCCGTGCATCTTCATTTCCTTGTCGATGGCGCGCGCAACGATGTCTCTCGGAGCCAGACTCAGACGCTTATCGTACTTCTGCATGAACTCCTCTCCGTTCGGCAGCCTCAATATACCGCCATAACCCCTCATGGCCTCAGTTATCAGATAAGCAGGATGCGTTTCACCAGGATGAAACAGTGCTGTTGGGTGAAACTGCACAAACTCCATATCCTGCACAGTAGCCTTGGCACGATAGGCCATTGCTATACCGTCACCGGTAGCAATGTCGGGATTAGTCGTCGTTTTGTATATGGCGCCTATGCCACCCGTAGCCAACAGGGTAACTTTTGACAGGAAAGTATCTACCTTGCCTGTATCGGGATCCAGGACATAAGCACCGTAACACTCTATGTCAGGTGTACGGCGAGTCACCTCGATGCCCAAATGATGCTGTGTGATAATCTCCACGGCAAAATGGTTTTCAAAAACCTTGATATCGGGATGCTGTCTCACTGCCTCTATCAATCCCCTCTGTATCTCAAAGCCAGAGTCATCGGCATGGTGCAGAATACGGAATTCCGAATGACCGCCTTCACGGTGGAGGTCATAGGAGCCATCCTCCTTGCAGTCAAACCTCACGCCCCAGTCTACCAACCTCTGTATGCCCTCCGGTGCTTTTTTCACCACCTGCTCCACAGCTTTTGGGTCACTGATATAGTCACCGGCTATCATTGTATCTTTGATGTGTTTTTCAAAATTATCCTTTACCCTATCGGTTACAGCTGCAACACCGCCTTGGGCCTTGGCCGTATTGGCCTCGTCTATTGTCGTCTTGCACAGCAAGGCTACCTTATGTCTTGAATCGGCCACCTGCAGGGCAAACGACATGCCGGCAACACCCGAGCCGATAACCAAATAATCAAACTTTCTTATCATGGATTTCACTTTAATATCACAAAATTACAAAAAGCATCACTTTCAGAAAAAACACATGTATTTATTTTTGTAATTTTACATCTACAAAACCGCTTTTTTCAGTATTCCATACTATGAGCTCTTACTGCCGTCTCCTTTTTTTATGTCTGGCCTTTGTTTCTGCCGGGTGCTTTGCCCAAAGTGAAATTTATGGTGACTCCATCGCCACTGATACTGTTGTCCCTCTCAATTGGCTGGAGCGATTCCAGAAGGGAGCAGACTCCATCATCATCCACAGCAACCTGTGTCAGACATCCCAAGTGGGCATCTACTTCTACGACCTCACTGCCGACTCGGCCATCTTTGACTATGGCAGCCGACAGATGATGCGCCCGGCATCGGTAATGAAAACACTGACAGCGGTTGCCGGCCTCCACTATCTGGGCTCCGACTATCAGTACAAGACCGGCCTCTACTATAAAGGAACCATTCAGGATTCTACGCTCTTGGGTGACATCTATATCGTTGCCGGCTACGACCCCTGTTTCAACGGCAAGGACATGCTCACTTTCTGCGACGGAATAAAACACCTGGGCATCAACCGCATTGACGGCAATATCTATACCGATGTTTCCTTCAAGGATACCGATACAATGGGATTTGGGTGGCTCTGGAACTGGAAAGACGATGAAAAGCCCACCATCCCCCTGCTCTTCGATGCTGACGACGGTTTTATGGACAAATTCTTTGAGCTGCTTGATGTGGACTCCATAGCTCACCCCTGCTCCTACTCCAATGGCTTTCTCCCTCAGGACAGCATGACCCTGATAGCAGAATGTCGGCATACTATTGACGAGGTGTTGCTCACTATGCTCAAGAAGAGTAACAACCAATATGCTGAATCGCTTTTCTTTCAGATAGGCGCCCTGAGCAAAAAAAAATATCCTTCCTATGCTATTGCCTCTGAATACGTACTGAATTTTATCCAGAATGAACTGCAAGAAGATGCTGACCTCTACAATGTTTCCGACGGAAGCGGACTTTCTGTCTACGACTGTCTCTCACCCCGACTGGTGGTCAAACTGCTCCGCTATGTCTATAACCACAGGAAAATCTACAACCATTTCTATCCCTGTCTCCCCATAGGCGGTGAAGACGGAACGCTGGCAAGCCGCTTGAAGTCGCCCTATGTCAAGGGCAATGTCCACGCTAAAACCGGTTCTGTAAAAAGAGTCGTCACCTTGGCCGGCTACTGCACAGCCCCAAATGGGCACGAAATAGCGTTTGCACTCTTCCATAACGGCATCTATTCACCCCGACTTACCCGTGATTGGGACGATCGGCTGCTTGAATGGCTTCTTACGCCCTGACTTCCGGGCAAATCTGGTATCTTGTTTGCTCCCATTGCCATCGGCAGAAAACAGGCTTTTCTTCCGCAGAGAGGTTCCATTCCTCTGCCTGGAGGATTTCAGCACTTTGCCTGAAGTACTCTTGTACTTTGCCCAGAGTACTGAGAATTCCATAGGCAGAAGATTTTTCCTATTTACGCAAATACTATCATCTTATAGAGTCAGATGATTGGTTTTACTTAGAAAGAAACCTATGACAAACAGCTTTTTCAGTTAAATACAAAAGCATCAGGCCATCCGATATTTCTTGGATGGCCTGATTGCATAATAATATCGGTAAGAACGAGTCTATGAGGTCAGTTTGTCGCTGATTTCCTTTTTGGGAGAGAGACCCAGTTCTTTCATTTTTTCAAACCGGTCAACAAGGTTGCCACGCCCTTCTGAAAGCCGTTTCCTGCCCAAATCATAATCGTTCTGAAGGGTATTCAATGTATTACCCATTTTGACATAGGTATCCGTAAAGAGGGCAAAATGATAATACAACTCATTGGCGGCAGAGATAATTTTCTCAACATTTTTTGCCTGACGGGCCGACTGCCAGATATTGTTGACTATCTGCAACGTCATAATCAACGTATTGGGGCAAACCATGATGACCTTCTTGCTCCAAGCAAAGGTAGTAAGATTGGCATCATACTGAACGGCAGCAATATAGGATGCCTCAGAAGGCATGAACATAAGAACATAATCGGGAGAACCTTTCACGTCCTTTGGGTAGTTCTTCAAGGAGAGTTCCTTGATATGCTTTCTGACGGAGTCAACATGGCGTTTCAAGAACTCCTTGCGCTCTATCGTAGTGGTGGCATTGACATAATCCATGAAATCCTTCAAAGACACCTTGGAGTCGATGATGAGGTTTTTTCCTTCAGGAAATCTGATGATAACGTCAGGACGATGATCATCGCCGTTGTCCGACTGAAAATTCTTCTGCAACTCAAACTCTTCGCCTTTGCGCAGGCCTGAACGCTCCAGAATGTTGGACAAAACCATTTCACCCCAATCGCCCTGCATTTTTGTCTCATTCTTCAGTGCACGTGCTAAATTATCGGCTTCTTTTCCGATAGTGAGCGTTTGCTCTTCAAGCCTTTTTATAGCATCCTGAAACGAAGTGTGATGCTCAATGCTTTTCTCATTTACATCACGTATAACCTTATCCAACCTATACAGATTATCCTCTAAAGGCTTTAGTATAAGGTTCAAATGGCTATTATTATCAGTTTCCAGTTTTTCTTTTTGTGAATCCAAAATCTGGTTGGCAAGCATGCTGAACCTGGCCTCCATATTGGCAAACGTCTGCTGAGAATAATTACGCATTTCCTTCATGCGGTGGTGTATCTCGTATCTTGAAAACATATACCCCAGCGCAAAACCCATTATCAGAGCCGATGCAAATACCAGAAGCAATTCCATTGTTTCCCTTATGGTTTAACTTTGAATATATATTTCCCGGAACCTATTTCGTAGATCGCTCCACTTTGAGACTGCCTATGGGATTTTACACCTTTTGAGCCCTTAATTATTTCTGCCTTTCCACCATGCAGGGGCAAAATAAGTGTTGCTGTCGTATTGGCAGGAACTGTAGCTTCATAAGTATAGCCATACTGTGCAGCATCGGCTGTCGGGTCTGTCTTGGCACTCCGCCATGCTGATGTCACTTCACCATGTACCGTATGGAAACAAGCGCTGGTATAACCTAATGTTCCACCTATGCGAGGTTGCAAAATAATATGTTTGTAACCTGGATTATTCTCATCCCTCTGTATGCCTGCACTGTAAGCCATCATCCAATCTTCAATGGCACCATAAGAATAATGATTAAATGAGTTCATGCCTACAGGGCCAAATCCGTTGACAAGTGTATAGGAGTTCCATCGTTCCCAAATAGTAGTAGCACCTTGGAAAATAGGATAAATCCACGAAGGATAATCCTCTTGCTGAAACATTTTGTAGGCCACATCATCATAACCATTATCTGAAAGCACGATATTCATATATGGAGTACCTATAAAACCTGTATTCAGTTTGTAATTATTTCTGTAAAGTAATTCAACCAAATGTTTCACAGCCTTATCTTTGACACTATCGTCTATCAGTCCGGCATAAAGAGGTAATATATATCCTGTCTGAGTATCCAGAATAGTATCCTTTGTTATTTTGGGACCAGTGCCATAGGCTGCAGAATAGGAATCACGGTTTGCCGGACTTCCCTTTGGCATCATCATATAACCATCGTGACCCAAGAATCGTTTGGCAAATGCTTTCTTTATTTTTTCAAATACGTCAATAAAATATTCCGAATCTGATGTCTTGCCTAATATCTTTGCCACTTTAGCCATAATTTTGGCATCCAAAGCACTGTAAGCAGTATTTGTCAAATCAGAAGGTGTACCCAGTAAGGCCACCCAGTCACCATATCCACCTATTGGCTGAATGTAGTCTTTAGCCTGCGACTTGAGATAATCCATATACCGCTTCATTGATTCATAGCTTTTTTCCAGAATCGTTCTATCACCATACTGTAGATATATCTCCCATGGCGTAATAATACCTACTTCTGCCCATCCGCAGGCAGCATTATTATAATAGTCGTCTACAACCGTTTGAGATAAAGGAGAAAAGCGTGGAAATCCACCTTTGGAAGATTGGTCATCACGAAGAGTATAAAGCCATCTATTAAAAAAAGGCTGTACATTACGGTTGTAAGATGCTGTCCTTGTAAAAATTTGAGCATCACCTGTCCAGCCTAAGCGTTCATCACGTTGTGGGCAATCAGTAGGCACAGCTTGAAAATTACCCATCTGCCCCCAAACAATATTGTTATATAACTTATTGATATTTTCATTATCGGTTTTATAAGATGCCGTTGATTCTGAGATTGAATTTAGAACCAACACTTTTACGTTTTTCAGATCCAATGGTTTTTCCAAGCCAGTTATTTCTATATATCTGAACCCATGAGAAGTGAATCGCGGTTCAAATAATTCACCATTGATATCTCCCTTACAAATGTAGGTATCAGTAGAAAGAGCTCCTCTATAATTATCTATATATAATTGGCCTTTTAACCGCCGATAGGTTTCTATAGTATATGGCGGAACAGGATCAGTAGGAATGACGTCAGGATATAACATTTCGGCATAGCGAATACGCACCTTTGTTCCTTTCTCGCCTTGAATCAACAGACGGGGTATACCAACCATATTCTGGCCCATGTCATAGATATAGTGCTTAGCTATGGGCTCTGTCAGTTTTTGGGCCTCACATATAGTATCAATCCTTACAGGTTGTCCTATATAGGCCTGCAATTTTATATCCTTGGATAATGACGGATATACCTTTACATTATTCCATTCCCTATCATCAAAGCCAGAGACATCCCAGCCTTCTATTTCCCTGCGGGCATCATAATCTACACCATTATGAAGACTGTTTTCAAGTATGGGACCTTTATCATAACATTTCCATGTATTGTCTGTAACAATTATCTGATGTGTTCCGTCCTCATATTGCACTAACAATTTTGCCATCAAGTTAACGTCAGTACCATATCCGTTATTCCATACAGCATGATATCCCCACGGACCTGTATAATAACCTGTACCCAAAACGGCTCCAATAGTATTTTCTCCCTGATGAAGCAACGAAGTAACATCAAAAGTATTATAGGTTTGTCTGAAGCGATAGTCAGGCCAACCAGGATTGTAAAAATCATTCGATACAGCTTTACCATTGACAGACATTTCATATATTCCTCGCGCTGTAGCATAAAGACGAGCTGCCTTTATTGACTTGTCAAGGGTAAATGTCTTGCGCAACATCGGAGCTGATACATTTTTGTTAGGTATCCATGTAACTGGCTCTCCACGACCTTCTATATCATATACTTTGTCACTGACATACATTGTCTGCTTATAAAATGGCTCAGATATTTCTATATTTTCAAATACCGCATTTTGACCTTTGTTCTGCAGAAAACCTATGCCATAAAGACGAGCATATTTATAACCAATATTGGGTTCATCAATAGTAAGTTCTATATTACTTTTCTTCTTATATGGATAACTATCCAACGTATTTATATTTACACCATCTACATAGATATTAAGATAATACCCGTTAAAATGGTTCATGGATATCATTGATATGGTAACATGATGACGGCGATGAACAGCATCAGCTTTAATAATATCATTTATGGGCTGTTCTAACTTTACCGTTTCCTTACTTTTATATTTATAGCTCAATATTAACTTTACCTTTTCAGGAGTTGAAGTATCAATATTGATTTTTACATAATTGTTCTTTCCTCTGTAGCCAAATAAAAATGCTGCATGACTACTCTCATCCTTTATTCTAAAGTCATAGCTGATATCGGCTTTACCTGTATATTTGGACAATGTTGATTTATGAGAACCTATCCACGAAGCATTATTCCATCCTGAGTCGAGCAGTGCTGTTTCAAACCAAGAATCAGAAGTAGAACTGAAGGACTTATTTTTTTCATCCCATATAGTAACCTTCCAAAAATATCGTGTACATGATTTAAGCGGCTTACCTTCATATGGAATACATACAGAAGCATCTGATTTCTTCCGTCCTGAATCAAATACATAAAAACCTTTATTAAGATTTTCTTTGCTGTCGGCTACAACTATACGATAAGCTGACTGAGCAGCATTATATGTTTCAGACAGCATTTCCCAACTGAATAGTGGTATTTCCTCTATTCCTAAAGGATTTTGCTGATAATTTACCCGCAGATTTATTATCTGTTTGTCAGAACATATACCTTGTATCCATAGAACGGATAGTATAGTTAATGCAAATAAGATTTTTTTTTTCATATCCTTCCCTATTTTAAATAATTGACTAAGTTTTTGGGTAAATAGAATAAGTTAGTTTTATCTACATATATAGCTACAGAAGGCAGTTTAATAGTTTTTGTTTTATTATGCTCAGATAACTCTACCTTACTGGTTTGTGCATAAATAGTTAGTGATTTGCCATTTTTTGGATTTTTTACGGTCAAAGTGGGAAAATATTTATTTTCCTTATTTTCGTTTATAATCGTTTCATATTCCGTAAATACTTCGTCGTGACGGGCAAATATATTGTCAGAAAAAGCATCCATTTTTCCATTCATACCTATCAGTGACTGAATATAATGACTCAGTTCTACATTAGTATGATAGCCTGCGGGTACCTGATTATTTGGATTCATAACAGCTAAAAATACATCTTCGCCTGTATGGGTATCACTACTAAAGCCAAAAGGTGTATGGTCGGCAATGACATGAGAAATAAAAGCACTGAAACTTGAATTATGCCATGTTGCCTTAGGCTTCAAATTACGGACTTCTTTTGGAAGAGGACTCTGTTTATAATCAGCACAATGATATAAATTATCCAATTCCTTATCTGTTAATTCAAAACCCATATATTTTTTAAACAGGTTTTGAACCTCTGTATAAGGATTACTGTTCAGTAACTTTATCATACCTTCAGTAGTACGGGTAAACTTAGCTATTCCTCCAAATATATCTTCATAATTCAGAGCCGTATAACTTTTAAGATGATATTTGCCTATTGTCATACCTCCACAATTATGATCTGGAATAACTATCACTGTAGTATTGCCGTCCTTTTTAGCAAATTCAACGGCTACTTCGCAAGCTTTTTCAAATGCGCTGTATTCAGAAAGCATACCAGAAGGATCATTATCATGAGAAGAAAAATCTATCATACTTCCTTCTACCATGAGAAAAAATCCTTTTTTATTTTTGTTGAGTTTATTGATAGCTATCTCTGTCATTTCTGCCAGTGAAGGATCCTTGTTTACATCTCTGTCAAAATCATAAGGCATCTGTTCTCTGTGAAAAAGAGCCCATAATTTGTTGTTTGTACTTCGGCGCATTGCCTCGATATCATTGCGAACAACATCATAGCCATTATCTTTGAGATATTGTTCATTCTCATTACTCAAATCTTTGTTACCACTTGAAAGAACTACATCAAAGTTATTATGCACTATTTGAGTTGCTATGATATCAGTTTTGCTTCTTTTATAATAGTGGGCGCTGCAGTCAGCTGGAGTAGCATGAGTAAAACTAACAGTAGCAACAAGTCCTGTACTCTTGCCCTTGAGTTGGTGGGCTGCCTCAAATACATTGGCTACCGGACCATAAGCTTTCTTGCCATCTATGAATCCTAAATTTTTATCACCAAAATCAGGAGAATAAGTACCTATAAAGCCTGTAGGCTGTACATGACCGCTGACATAGCATGATGTTGACGAACCCGAATCAGCAATTGGTCCTACTGCTGTATTGCTGCGTATAAAACCACACAAATAAGGATCAATACTGAGATTTGTTTTATTATGATCTTTATACCAATTTGTCCAGCGTGTAACAGACAGAATACTATATGGTGTTCCATCTGGTATCATCAAAATAACATTACGGACCGGCTTTACATTATTGAAATCATCTTTAGCACTCTTTACATTTCCTGTATACAGAAATACACATATAGATATAAAAAAAATCTTTTTCATTGTCTCTTATTTTATGTTATACAAAATTACATAAAAAATTGCTATTTAGAAATTATGAACAGTCTACACTAACATCATAGATAAATTTTTCTATATTTTAATAGATAAAAAATTGTATGTATATGATGGATTGTGAATATTGTGTAAAAGTCATTTTTATACCTTTTAAATAGTAAATTACATATTATTTTATTAACAATTTATCAACAAAACAAAATTTTATAAATCAAAAGATTATATATATATTTCAACATATATGTTTCTTCTTTTTTGAATTAATCAGGTAAGATGTTGAAAAATTGTTTTAATAGGATGTAAAAAAGGGTTTATAAATGGTGGATGACTAATAACGGCGAAAAGACTTTTTTCTGTTCTTTTTTGCACAGAGTTATGAGTAGTTTTACTTTTACTTATCAACAGGTTTTACACAAGCTTTATTATCTTTGTCCTGAAATTATTTTTTTTATGAAAAAACTGACTATAGAGGAAATGAATCGCATCAGTGTAACTGATTTTCATAAGGCAAAAAAACTGCCGCTTACAATTATTCTTGACGATATAAGAAGTTTTTATAATATAGGAAGTATTTTTCGTACATCTGATGCATTCAGGGTCGAGAAAATTATTATCTGTGGCATAACAGCCTGTCCGCCATCGGTAGAAATACACAAGACAGCTCTTGGTGCAGAAGATTCAGTAGACTGGCAATATTATGAAAATATATTTACAGCGATAGATGAACTTCGCAGAAATAATTATATGATAGTTGCTGTAGAACAAGTGGAGGGAAGTACGAAACTCAACAATTGGAACTTGAATAAAAATACTAAATATGCACTTATTTTAGGCAACGAGGTAAAAGGTGTGAAACAAGATGTAGTGAATATATGTGATGAATGTCTTGAGATACCTCAGTATGGTACAAAACATTCATTAAATGTGTCATGTACTGCATCGATAGTAATATGGGAGTATTTCAGAAAGGTTATAGAAAATGGCATTTCTCTTTGATAAAGGGAAATGCCATTTTCTGATAAAAATAATATTATAATCCTAATTTTTCAGATATATTCAGCATTTTATCAATAGGCCTGACAGCAGCATCAATGGTCTGTTGGTCAATGATTATTTCTGGCCATTCATATTTCAGGCAATTATAGAGTTTTTCCATAGTGTTAAGTCTCATGTATGCACACTCGTTGCAGTGACAGCCTACACCCTCTGTTGTTTCTGGCGGTACGGGAATAAACTTCTTGTCTGGAGAATTTTTCTCCATTTCAAATATAATACCGCTTTCAGTTGCAATAATAAATACCTTTTCATTGCTTTTCATGGTATATTTCAACAACGCAGCAGTAGAGCCTATGACATCGGCTAATTTTAATATTTGGCCCTTACATTCAGGATGAGCTAATACTTTTGCATTTGGATATTGTTGTTTGAGTTCAATAATCTTTTCAACAGAAAAACGTTCATGAACAACACATGCACCATCCCATAACAGCATGTTTCGACCTGTCTTGGCATTAATGTATGCTCCTAAATTTTTGTCAGGGCCGAAGATTATTTTTTCATCTTGAGGAAGACTTTCAATTATTT
Organism: uncultured Bacteroidales bacterium; assembly: GCA_902773055.1. Taxonomy (GTDB): domain Bacteria; phylum Bacteroidota; class Bacteroidia; order Bacteroidales; family Bacteroidaceae; genus UBA6382. Next base: position 6,177 of record CACYCZ010000003.1, on the reverse strand, counting down.
CACATGCATTGGCGGAGGTAACGGCAATGTCAGTCAGTGCCTTGACAGCAGCAGTAGTATTGACATAGGAAACAACTGTATGATTGGGGTGAGCCTTCTTAAATGCGGCAAATTTATCTGCAGGGCAACTTTCGGCCAACGAGCATGATGCATTCATATCCGGGATGAGTACCTTCTTGTCCGGGCAGAGAATTTTGTTGGTTTCACCCATAAAGTGAACACCTACCATGACGATGATGTCGGCTTTGGTTTTCTGGGCTTGACGGGCAAGTGCCAGGCTGTCGCCTACAAAGTGGGCTATTTTCTGAAGAGATTTTTCAGTATAATAGTGAGATAGAATGATGGCATTTTTCTCATCACACATTCTGAGTATTTCTTTTTCTATATTGATATTTGAAGGAACGGGCTCATCAACATATCCTTTTTTCTTCCAGTGTTCTTTTATATTCGTCATGGTTGGAAAAATATTTTTACAAAAGTACTATTTTAATGCAAGAAAATCCTATGTTTTATGCCTAAAAAAAGGATGAGCAGGCAATATAGCAAAGAGGTGGTTGAAAGAATAAATTTAACAGCCCGGTTATTCTTTTTTCACTGGCAGGCCTGCCAGTTTCAACGCGCAGGCCTGCTGGTAAAATCTCGTAGGCCTGCAAAATTTACCCCCTCTACAAGCTACTGCAGAGGGGGTAAAAAGAAGTTGTAAATTATGTTATAAAAACATTTTTTCTAATAGGAAGCCGAAGCAGGAATACCCAATTGTTCTATCTGTCTGACTATATTATCAAGTTCTTCCTTGGTAGCCTTGAAAAGATTTTTATATGGGGTTTCCCGGTCAATGGTGTAGATCATAACCTGTTGTGGTTTGATGCAGGCTACTGCTTCAAGCCAGGGTTCAATATATTCAGGTTTGACATTATTGACATCAATATTGTTGATGGAACCTTTCATGAACATGGTTTGTATGATACAGTGGCCATTGAATTTTTTCATATACTCAATCTGCTTTTCAACATTGTAGCCTGGCAATGGACGGTTGGTAGTTCGGATATAGTTTATGTTGACAGTATCGAGTTTGAGGATATTATTATCTACTATCATCAGGGCGTCAAATACATTTTGGCGATTTATCAGCGTGGCATTCGACAAGACGCTTACCTTAGATTCAGGACAAAATTTGTTTCTCAGCGCAATTGTATCTTCAATGATTTCTTTGAAATGGGGATGTGCAGTAGGTTCTCCGTTTCCGGCAAATGTAAGGACATTTGGCCGTTGGCCGTTGGAAATCATCTTGGTTAATGTTTTCTCCAATTCATTATATACAATCTGTCTGGAGGGGCGCTTTGAAGTGGTTCTGAAGTCTTTGTTGAATCCACATTCGCAATAAATGCAGTCAAAATTGCATATTTTTCCGTCAGCAGGCATAAGATTAATGCCTAACGAAATACCGAGTCTGCGACTGTGTACAGGACCGAAAATAGGTGAAGGATAAAGAACGGTAGACATAATCTGTGTTATTTTTATTGTGGTGCGAAATTAACAAAGTTGACCGATTCGGCACTAAAATTTTTTATTTATTTGAATGTATAAATCGTTTTTGTAGGGTTGTGAAATGAGTTGTGTAGAAGAGGAAATAGTTTTTCTGTTGGTATAATATGTCAGGCCGTATTTGACAGCAAAGCTCAGTTTATGACTAATGTTACCTAAAAGCATGACGGCAGTTCTCCATCCATGGTAGTAGCATGCAGGATAGTTGAAGGAATAAACGGGCCCCGGTTCATACAGATACAGTGCAGAGGCATAGCTGCTCGTGTTGAACCATGCCGCGATAGCACTCAATGACCATTTTTTCCACTTTGCGGAAATCCTCTGGGATATCATACTGCCATAGTCTGGATTCTTGTTTTGCGTGGTGACATAAGCCAGATCAATGGCTGAAACATTTTTGAGGATGCCTATATTATAATGAGCCTGAAGCTTCCAACGGTGCCTATATATATTGTATAATATGCCGGGATGGCGCTTACTGTCTTCCTGATGGCTTTTTAAATGATAGCGTGCGGAGAAAGAAGTTTTGTCATTGGGCAGATATTCAGCCTGTGTATACAGGGCAAAACGGTTGGATGCGCGGGATGTACCATATATGGCAAACGGATGAAAGGAATAGTCCAAGGCTGCCTTGAAATGCCATTTTCTCTTATATATCATCTGCATACCGCCTAACAGGCCATGTTCATTTTTTACATATCCCCGTGCTGAATAGGCAAAGGCATGAAGAGCATTATAGGCCATGTCATAATAGCGGTGCATTAAAATGGTCTTGAAATTGTAGCTTGGGGCAAAAGTGATTTTATTTAATGCTGCAACATGCCCTTTTGAGTCGACAGCTTCTTCACCTTGTATAAAAACGGAATTGCTGTTATAGCTGTAGTGTATGCCATAGTTGCTAAAAAATTTTCCTTTCGGATAATACTTTTTATATAGTGTGTTACCATTGTCAAAAGCTTTGTCAAGCGAAGTATATACTGCAGAGACACCTACGCGAAAACGCTGCAGATCAAAATCCAGATTACCGCCGGTTGTGAACAAGGCAGCAGTGTTTTTCCTGTTCAGTTCAGATTGTGTCCTGTGCAGGCCTGTCAAAAGCAAGGTTGTTATATTATTGTGGTGCAGGGTGGCATCACGTAGCCTGTAGGAACCAAAGAGAGTCATGCTTGCAGCTTTGTATGTCAGGGTAACGGCACCGCCTCTGAGAAATTTTGTTTCATCGGTAGATGTATGCTTGAAGATAGTCTGTCCTGTATGCTTGGAAAACGTCAGGGCTGACACCATGTTGTTCCAAAATCCCTGTCCGATGACAAGACCAGAGCCAAAATGCAGCTTGAAATCTCCGATAATCCATCTTTCAATATAATGTTTTCCTGTTCCTGTCAGAAAGAAACTCTGATAATCAAAGATATAATTTCCGCTAGACCCAAGGGGTTCGCCTTCATCATTCTGAAGAGTAATACCCCACTCCGTCCTGTCTTTCAGCCGTCCTCGGTATCTGATGCTGCCGGCAAAAGGATAACCCTTGTACTGATGTGATTTGAAACCCTCCCGTTGATAAAGGGGAATGCTAAAATTACCTGTCAGCTGGTGTGACCATTTTGGAATAGATCTTGCCTTGATGTCATAGACGGAACCCTCTGCATCCTTGCAATAGACAAAGAGAGAAAGAAAGTCTCTTGTTTTTTTGTCTAATGTGGGGATAAGCAACAATTCTTTCATTGAGAGTATGGGACCATATCGGTGCAGGTAGCTGAGAATGCTGTCAGTCTGTTGAATGGACAAGAAAGGCAGCAACTGCAGATTTTCTTTTTTAATTTTATTGATGTCAAAGGGATTGTGGTGCAACTCGGTCAACTCTTCCAACAAGGAACCTTGCTCATTTTCTGTTTCAATATTTTCTTCTTGTTGAAAAAAATCTTCAACAAACTCTTCCCATGTATAGTTTTGTGCGTTACAACAATCAACAGACAGAAGCAGACAAAAATACAGCAAGATGTATTTAGGCAGAGTCATAAGTTTATTTCTGTTATACAAATGCAAAATAACTAAAAAAAACACAGATACGCAGAGACAAAACCCTAAAAAGCGTCAATAAATTATGTTTGGGAGGAATATACAAGCAAAAACTTATTACTTTTGTATTTTGATATGAAAAAATACATATATGCAGTAATCTTATTGGTTTTCAGCATAACCCATCAGGTTATGGCCGAAGACATTTTAAATAGTGATACACTGCAGGCAGGTATGTATGTAAAGATCAACAATGCCTTTTACAAGGGTGACAGTATCCCTAATATCACGTTACATACGTTTTACAAGATATCACCAATGGTCTTCAAGAACGACAAGGCCAGAGAGAAATACAACCGTATGGTAGCGAATATCAAATATGTTTTTCCTATAGCTCAATTGGCCAAGCAGACATTGATAGAAACTTATGATTATCTCCAGACTTTGCCTGATGAAAAGTCGCGCAAAGTACATATTGCTGCTGTGGAAAAGGGTATAAAGGAACAATATACGCCGTTGGTAAAAAAAATGTCACGTTCCCAGGGTAAACTGCTAGTAAAACTGATTAACAGAGAGTGCGGACAAAGTTCATACGAAATGGTAAAAGCCTTTTTGGGGCCTTTAAAAGCCGGTTTTTATCAAGTATTTGCCGGACTGTATGGCAACAGTTTGACAAAGAAATATGATCCGCAGGGAGAAGATAAATTTACGGAACGGATAGTCTTAATGGTAGAAAGCGGACAGTTATAAAAAAAACTCCTCATGAAGAGGAGTTTTTTATGAATAAATTGAATAATAAATCAGTCTTTGTCAGCCAAGACATTCCATACACATGCGCTCAGGATGGCACCACAGATAGGAGCAACGATAAATACCCAAAGATCTGTGAGAGCCTGACCACCTTCAAACAAAGCCGGACCAATGGAGCGGGCCGGATTGACAGAAGTACCAGTGTAGTGGATGCCTACAAGATGAATTAAAATCAGAGAAAGACCAATAGCCAGACCTGCAAAGTTGCCGGCGCCTTTCTTGGCATCAGTAGTACCTAATACTACCAGAACGAAAATGAAGGTCAGTACAACCTCAACAATAAAACCGGCCAGCTGAGAACCAGCACCCGCACAACTGTTGGCACCTGTTGTAGTGCCGGCAAAGTCAGTAGCAGTAACACTTGTAATGGCAAACAAAACAGCAGCGGCAAGAATAGCACCGATAACTTGGAATACAATGTAGCCACAGGCATCTTTGGCATCAATACGCTTGGAAAGAAGGCAGCCAACAGTGATGGCTGGATTAATATGGCAACCGCTGATACCGCCAATGGTATAAGCCATAGCTACAACGGCAAGACCAAAAGCAAAGGCTGTGCCGACAACAGATGCTGTGTCTGTACCACATGCTAAACTAACGGCAGTGCCGCAACCCAATAATGTAAGTACAAATGTACCTACCATTTCTGCAAGATACTTTTTCATTTTTTTGAATTTAATTGATTGTGATTAAATGGTTATACGATGATTTGAGAGCAAATATATTAAAAAACTTTATTTTGAAGATTTTTTCTTGTGAAATTTTGTATTTTTGCACCCTGTTTTTAAAGAAGACAGAATTGGAAAAAGTAAAAAACATCATCAGAAGAATGTTAAATTCAAGAGGATATGGCGTACAATCCCCCTACGCCTATACCTTTTTGCTTGATGTTGTTCGTCAGGAGAATCCATATTATGACTATGCCCGTCTCCATTCAGAACGAACTTATACCGAATCGGCCGTAGACAACACGGAAGAAGTGGATAAACTGCTGTTCAGAATATCCAATTTTGTGCAGCCTGACAATATTCTGGTTCCTGAAAGTTGGGTTATGAGCCGGGATTATCTTTCAGCGGGATGCCGTAAGTCGGCAGTAATGTCTTATGCGGACAAAGATGATTTATGCCAGCTCGTTGAGTCGCAGCCGATATTGGATATGGTGTGCATGGACCATTTGCAGACGGCATATCATATAAAAGACCGGCTATTGTCCAGAATAAGTAGCAAAAGCATTTTTATAATAAAAAATATCCGTCAAAAACCCTCGCTGTGGCAAGAATTGCAGACAGAGGATAGAGCCAGACAGATATTTGATTTGTATAACTGGGGAATAGTGTTTTTCAACCCCGTTTTGACACGTGGGAAATATTTTGTAAACGCTTTCAAATAAGATAATTATAGATTATATATAGAACGTAGAAAATAAATTTATGAAAGTTTAACAATAAAAGGCAGGAGAATATACTTTTTTATATTTCAAAAGTATTACTTTTGCCGTTGCAAAAAAAAGAACTATGTATTGGACTTTAGAATTAGCATCAAAGTTGGAAGATGCTCCATGGCCAGCAACAAAGGATGAGTTGATAGATTATGCCGTCCGTTCAGGTGCGCCGATGGAAGTAATTGAAAATTTGCAGGAAATAGAAGATGAAGGTGAACCTTATGAATCAATAGAAGATTTATGGCCTGATTACCCTACTAAAGAAGATTTTTTCTTTGACGAGGATGAGTATTAGTAAGGCGTAGTGTTTGTAACTGCCTCAAATTCAACGAGGTATGAGAATTGGCGAAATTTTCATACCTCGT
>CACYCZ010000002.1 GCA_902773055.1 uncultured Bacteroidales bacterium | reverse complement strand
TGTGAACGATGTGCTCTACCATAGTGGCTCCTTTGCATGGAAAAACTATGGCGGTTTTCGCCACACCAGCGAACCACCCGACTATTCATGCCACCCAAGGTTTCCTTGTTGTCGCCATTATATCACAAACATGCGGCTGTATGCAATAGGGAATCCTGGCCCAGCACAGCTTCAGATTCTGGTTGCCATGAAGTAATACTCAACCAGACGATTGCAAAGCATGTTTCTCCTGATTGATCAATATACACAACGGGAAGGGAGAGAAGATGTATCCTCCTTGTCCCATCCAATTAAATATCTTCTTCCATTTCACTTGTTTTATACTTTAGTTTCTTTTTCCATTTTAGTTTGTATTTTAGGAACGCTGCTGATTGTATTTCCTGTGTTTTACATTTATTTGCTACTATTCTATAGTTCATAGAATATCCCCTCAAAGAGTTTTTTAGCACTCTTTCGGTCGCTTCTATTTGCATAGCTGCCATAGATAAATCCGATCCTTTTAATTCGATTAGAAACGCTTGTTTGTTATCCTCTTCTTCTGTAAATAGTGCATAGTCACATCGATTTCCTTCTGTAATTACTACACCATCTATTTTATAATGTGTAACTGGTTTGCCGCCCCTATTATATGCCCTATGCTCCTGGCTATTGCCCTTGTCACGTGACACTATCTGTTTTGCGTTAGGTTCGCACAATGAAGTAAATCCTATTATAGCCATATTGCACCTATTCTTCTGCTTGAAACGAAAGTTCAGCCATCTTATCAAAGTCCTGGTTAATTGTTTTGGATATTTCATCAATCAATTCATTTTTGATAAGATTGATTTCATGATCCATACATTCATCAGCTGTTCCTTCCTTAACAAATAGAGCTGTAAAACGCTCCACCTGAATCCAGACCTGCTTCGGGATAATGTGCGTAGTCTCTTGTTCCCATTCCTTTGAGACTTGATCTGCAAAGAGAAGGTTATTCAGTGTTCCAAGTACATAGGGACTATGCGTAGTAATCATTACTGAATGTCCACTATTTGCAACCAAAGCAATCAATTCTGTTATGAATTTTTGAGATTCAGGAAACAGGTGAGACTCTGGTTCTTCAATTATGAACATCACCGGCTTTCCTTTGATGTAGTAATAGAACAACAAGTTTAGAATCCAAACAGATTCTTGTTGCCCCGATGAGGCAAAGTTTACTTTAACGTATTTACCTTCTTTTAGTATTATTCTTTCCTCTCCTGAACTGTATAAATACTTTCCGCGAAGTATTTTCTTGATCATGGAGAAAGCAAGATCGTTCCTTTCAGCATTCATTTTGTTTTTCACGCCATAATACTCTACAAGGCCTTCCAATCCGTGATCGAATTCTGATTTTAGGCTGAGAATTCGTTCAATATAGTTCTGTGTGCAATAATCGAGTGTGCGTTTTTGAGCATCTTTCATTGTCGTATAAATATAGCTCAACTGCTCAGAAAGCAATGTCAGCATACTACGGCCCGCAGGTATATAAACGATTTCAAGACTATCATTAAAGAAATTGTGAACTGCTTCCGTTAGGGTTTGTCTTCCCATCTTCGTTATACCAGTTGCGTTTGTTTCAGGAATCAAGTCTTTCCTATCCAAAAAAGCTCTTAACCCGTCAGATAGTTCAATCCAAATATAATTAGGAGTCGGATAAACAGTGCTTTCCTTAAGGTGAATCTTGATAACACAATTATCCGTATAATAATACTCAAGGAACATATCCATATCCATTGACCAAGAAGAACCAAAGGTTCGCAGAAACTTTTCGCGCAACCTCGAAATTAACCTGTTTCGAAGGCTTACTTCATCGCCTATACTTTCATCAGAGTGTACGCCAAGTGCAATCTCCTCAGCAATTGAACAGATATCATCTTTGATCGTTCGAAAATAGAAAACACTTTTCACGATAGTACTCTTCCCGGATGCTTGAAAGCCCGTTAATACTGCAAACTGTGATTGTGTCAAGTCGCAGTGATCAATAGGGCCCAGTTTATGAATTATTAGACGATGCACGTTCTTATGCTCCCTTCATTTAAGCCATAGTTATTAGTTTACTGGATTGGCTATTGCATTTATTATTCCCTTTGTCACATCTAAATAATAAGCAAAAAAAGTTGTCCGTTGTCGAGGTACAAACGTCATGAGGAAAGAAGCTACGGAAACATTCGTTGGAAGAAAGGACACTCTGCTTCTCACTAACGATTCGAATTCTCTCTGACTTTTTAAAGATACATGAGAAATCCTATTGCGTATTTTTTTCATATCTTCGAAATCCTGTGATACTCCATCTAAAAATGTAAATGGACCTCTTCCTTCAAAAAAGTTCTCAGCATAAGTATCAATAATGACTCTGCTTGTGAAATCCATATACTTATCTTTCCCGCGAAGCATTTTTTCTGCATGCTCCTCATTTAGCGGGAAAACATATCGATTAACAGCGTTTCCGTTAATGCCCGTCTTTCCTAACATATAGCAAATAAAAACACGTTCCATATAGGACTCAAGTGCCTCAAAAATACACATAAACCCACGTTCAATCAATAAATCACAGTGGCTTTGACTAAAAACCACACCATTTCCCGCTGCATTGCCACTGAGCAATGCGTTGGCCTCTGAGACAAGCGAAAGTGCTGAGTTGCATTTCTCTATCGCTTCGTTTACAACATCATTGATACCAATCATGTTATTCTCCGAGATACTTAGTGATCATTGTGGCAATATAATCACATCTTCTTTGCTTATTTATTTTATGAGTAGTTGACTTTTTACAAGCCGTAATAAATAATTGCTGCTCTACACTTAATGTATCAGCGGTGAATACTCCCTCAACTTCCTCAAGGGCACTTCGCACCTTCGAGAGATTTCTTTCTGTAATTGAGATTTGCTCACATACAAAATTAGGAATACCATAATTCATATGGTATAATACAACAAAGAGACTGTATAAGAGAGGAATCATTGTAAACCTACTCTGCATAAGACTCCCTTCAAAAACATTCGCAATCAAATCCATTGTTGACCGAAATCTGGTTGCGATTTCTTCTGCTTCTTCAAAAGACTCATCATACAGAGCATAATATTTCTCAGCTGATTTTGAGTCTTGAATGCCTCCTAATATTGCTGCCATTAGTTCAGAAACAAACTCTGCTTCTTTCATTCTTAGCATTTGGGCAGTCGAGAAGATTCCGTTTACCTCCCAGAACAATGAATAATCATAGCCCAAATCATAGATGAATTTTTTGTATGCACCAAAGTACTTTGCATTTATTAATTCTTGACTATTCAGTTTTACACCATAAGAATTCAGCCTTGCAAAGATATCAAGAATCTCTCTATCGTCCATATCCACAAGAACATTCACAGAAATCTCATAGTTTAGTATATCGGATTTCACTTCATCAGGTAATTCTGAAAAGAAATAGCCTCCATATTGGGCGTTTTGGGACTTCCTGATAGTAAAACCATTATCGATATAATCAAAAATTGCCCTTAACCTTTGCTGCCCATCAACGACTTCACGAATACTCTTCTTCGTTTGAGGATCTACTTTGCTCCTTATAAAGAAAATGGGCATAGGAAGGCCAAGTATTATGGTATTAAGCAGATTTGACTTCGCTTGCGGCGCCCAAACAGCACGTCTTTGGAATTTGGGGTTTAAAACCAATTGTTTGCTCTGATACCACTCATAGAAGTCTGATATAGCAAAAGCACGAGGCTTAAAAGTTCTCATCATCATCATCTCCATTAATCTGTCCTCCTCTTAGTATACCATGCAAGTTTTCCACACGCAAGTGTTAACCTAATTATATTTTCTTCGACCAGGAAACATCACTTAGTTTTTTATGAAGCTTTCTGATCCCCCGCGTCCACGACGTCCGGCTCCAGGAATTGCCGGGCCGTCAGCTTGAACCTGATCGTCACCTGGTATCCGCGCCGCACCTCGATCCTGTCAATGATT
>CACYCZ010000001.1 GCA_902773055.1 uncultured Bacteroidales bacterium | reverse complement strand
GTTAAATTTTGAATTAAATGCCCCCATACATTATTATATAGAGAATAATTTTGTAATTTTACAAATGCTATCAGCCCGTTTCAGCATTGATGTTCTCAGAGGAGAGCGGAGCAAGTGGGCTGAAGCACTACATATTAGAAGGCGTTACTGACGCTTTGTTTTACTGCATGCTATTGAGATGGTAATCTCAAATAATCGATGAAATTCACGATACTCTCTATATTGTTCATCAATGTTTATACAGGAAGGATACGAATCTATAGACGACGAAATATGACTAAACTTGAAAAGCTTTACAGCATCATTGAAAACTCTCGTGAAGTGGGAGTGAAGCTTAGTAAGGATGTTCTTCTACAAGTAGAGGAACTGGAAGAAGGGATAATCAAGGAAGAAATTTTACCCGCATTGGGAAATGATATTGCACCTCGCTTGGAGCCAATCAAACGTGATTTGGTGCTTGTAGTAGAGTACCACCCTGGTGAACCTATTAGTGTGGCTCTAAGTCGTAAGATAAAGATTAGTGAAATTATGGGTGCCAAGACGTTGACACCTCGTGGTAGCACGCCAGTAAAGAGTGAAAAAAGACCAACTGAAATGGAATTGCACGAACCCCAAAAGCACATAGAGAATACCACGAAGGGAATGCGTGTTACTTTTCCTGATGGAACAGTCATTTGGCACCGTCAGGCTATTGACACTTTCATCGGGACATTACGTAAGATAGGCTTAGAGCGTATTCCAGAAGTAGATATCAAGCATGGCAATGGCTTCAATCTTGTCGGCAGAGTCAAACGTCCCACTGTCCCTGGTCGTATTTGGCAGCACGAATGTGATGGCTGGTATATCTACTCAAATATCAGTAATGAAACGAAGAAAGAAGACTTGCAACGAATCTCAGACCATTATCACATAGGTCTGACGATTGAAGAAGGAAAGCCGAAATGACTTTTCCTGCATTTGTAAAAGCATGGGCCATGAAACTTTATCATTATACATCATTGGCTACAAAATAAATGCAACTTTGAGATATGAAAAACAGAAGTGTCCCGCAAGTCATTGACTTGCGGGACACTTTTGTTGCGCGCTTCAGGATGGGCTTGAACCAACGACCCCCTGATTAACAGTCAGGTGCTCTAACCAACTGAGCTACTGAAGCAAAAGGATTTCATTTCTTCTCTGGCGCTTCAGGATGGGCTTGAACCAACGACCCCCTGATTAACAGTCAGGTGCTCTAACCAACTGAGCTACTGAAGCAAGATTTTTTCCTTTTAGCGGTGCAAAAGTACCTATAATTTTGAAATTAGCAATAACTTTGCAAGGAAAAATGTATAATTTGTGAAAAAAATTATTGGAGTCGGCAATGCCTTGGTTGATATCTTGGTGCAGGTAGACACTGAAAAACTTTTGGCAGAATTGGGGCTACCCAAAGGTTCCATGCAATTTACTACGCCTGAACAACAAATTCAGGTTGAGACGTTTCTGGCTTCTGCCGATACGATTGTCGCTGCCGGTGGCTCAACGTCAAATGCCATGAAGACGGCAGCGATGCTGGGTATGGAAACTGCCTTTATCGGTAAGGTCGGAATGGATGAAAAGGGTAAACTGTTTGAAAAGGCTTTAAGGCAGCAACATGTCAGGCCGCTCCTCGTCAAGATGGCGGGACAGCCTACGGGTATTGCCTCGACCTTTATAACCCCTGACGGACAACGTACGTTTGCGGACCATCTCGGGGCATCGGCGCTGCTGGCGCCTGCTGACCTCTCTCCTGAAATGCTTGACGGCTATGATACATTATATATGGAGGGGTATATGGTGCAAAGCCATGATTTGATTACCACGGTCCTGGCATGGGCTAAAGAAAAAGGTATGACTATATGTATGGACCTGGCCAGTTATAATGTGGTGTCTGAAGAAAGGGACTTCTTCTATAATATAATTGAGCAGTATCTGGATATTGTCTTTGCCAATGAGGAAGAAAGCATGGCGCTGACAAGGATGGATGCAGCTGAGGCGGTAAAGGAAATAAAGCGCCTGTGCAATATTGCCGTGGTCAAACTCGGTGAAAAGGGTGCTTGTGCCTATGCCGGAGCCGAGAACTATTTCGCACAGGGTGTCCATGTTGACAATGTGGTGGATACTACCGGGGCTGGTGATAGCTTTGCCGGTGGTTTCCTGTATGCCTTGTCCAAGGGGAAGAATCTGGAGGCTTGCCTTGCAGCAGGCAATATGGTGGCTGCCGAGACGATTCAGCAAATAGGAGCAACCATGCCTGAGAGTAAATGGATAACTATAAAAGAACGTCTTTGTGATTGAACAGCCATGAATAAAATAATTTTCTGTATTTGTCTGCTGTCGTTGTCGGCTGATATCCTGTATGCTCAGAGCAGCCATTCCTACGAGGTGGGAAAGAACATAGATCTGTTCAACCGTGTATACCGCACTTTGGATGAATATTATGTTGACACCTTGCGGGCGGATAAACTGGTGCCTGATGCTATCCAATATATGTTGGAAGGGCTGGATCCGTATACGGAATATATTTCTGCTGATGACACGCGCAACCTTCAGGCGATGACGACCGGGAAATATGCAGGTATAGGCGCTGTGATAAGGTATTATAAGGATAAGGACCGCTGTGTCATATATGAGCCGTATGAGAATATGCCTGCCGCTCTTGCTGGTGTCAGGAGTGGTGATGTCATTCTGTCTATTGCAGGAAAGGATACTGGCAAAAAGGGCAAGATGTCGACAGAAGAATATACCTCTAATATCAGCAACCAGCTCAGGGGTGATCCTAATACCTCTTTTGTCCTGGAAGTGGAGCGGCCCGGCTCTGCCGATACGCTGCGCTTTGAAATTCACAGAGCCAACATATCTATGCCTGCAGTGCCGTATACATCCATGCTGACGGACAGCATAGCGTTTATTAAACTTACGACTTTTACAAGAGGCTGTGCTGATAATGTCTTGAAGGCATTGAAGGATTTCAAGCAACAGGGGGCGAAGTCTCTGATACTTGACTTGCGCGACAATACCGGCGGACTGGCTATTGAGGCCGTGGACCTGGTAAACCTGTTTGTTCCCAAGGGCGAACTTATTCTCAGCATGAAGGGTAAGTATAAGAGTTCAAACGTGAAATATTTCTCCCGCAACAAGCCCGAAGACCTCCATATCCCTATTGTCGTATTGGTAAACGGACAGTCTGCATCAAGTTCCGAGATTACCTGTGGTGCATTGCAGGATTTTGACCGGGCCGTCATTATGGGCGAGCGTACTTATGGTAAGGGGTTGGTTCAGCAACCCCATGAACTGCCTTATGGCGCTGTGCTGAAATTGACGACCAGTCATTATTATATTCCCAGTGGCCGGTGTATACAAGCATTGGATTACTCCCGTCGCAGTTCTTCGGGAGAGGCCTACCGCACACCCGACAGTCTGACGCATGTATTCAAAACGGCCGCCGGAAGGGAAGTGCGTGACGGTGGAGGGATTACGCCTGATGTCATCGTTGCCGCGGACTCCCTTCCCAATCTGATTTATTATCTTCGGGCAAGTGACCGTCTGCAGGATTATTGTACACAATATCGCAACAGGCACGAGTCTATCCCCGAGGCTGAGACATTCTCAATCAGTGAACAGGATTTTGAGGACTTCAGGCAGTTTATAGCTAAAAGTGATTTTACTTATGACAGGCAAAGTTACAAGGCGCTCCAGGAAGTGCGTAAGCTGGCACAGCGGGAGGGCTATGGCGACAGCGCTACGGCTGAATTTGATGCCCTGGAAAAAAAATTATCCCATGACCTGAGCTATGATTTTGACTTTTGGAAGAAGGATATCATTCAGGAATTGAATGCAGAGATATGTTTGAGATATTATTATCGTAAAGGCTACTATGCTTCAGTGCTGCACCATGATAAGGTACTTGACAGCGCCGTGAGACTGTTGCGTAATCCTGAACAATACAAAAAGATTCTGAAGAAATGAAACGTATCGGATGTTACATGATTTCGTTTGCCGTCATTGTGATGTTGGCGGTTTCGGCTCAAGGCGGCGTACCGCTCCGTATCGTTACCTTTGATGTCATGAATATGGAGGAGGGAAGTGCATATATGCCATGGACAAGCCGCAGTACTGATATATGTCTGAAACTGCATCGGATCCATGCTGATATTATCGGTTTGCAGGATGCTGATTCTCTGCAGGTGAGTGACCTGGCTCAGGGATTGCCTGAGTATAGTGTAGTTGCAGAAAAGACTTCACCTGTGTTCAAGCACAAGCATACTAATCCGATAATGTACAACAACAAAGTTCTGCGGCTTGTAGACAGTGGTACTTTTTATATTGCCGATCCGCCCGATGTGCCGGCAAACAGTTGGGAGTCGAACCATGCCAGCACGGTGTGTTGGGCAATGTTCCAGCATATCAAGACGGGAGAGAGTTTCTTGATATCCAATACCCTGTGGGATAGTATCAGTATGGCATATTACCAGGATGCGGCTATCTTGCTGAAGATACAATTGAGTAAGATGACCAATAAGACTCCTGTCATACTGATGGGCAATTTCGGCAAGTCATCTGAAAATGTTTTTTATCCGACGATATTGTCTCGGGTCTTTCCTATGCAGGACTGCTGGCAGGCCGCTAAAAAGCGTGTCGGCTCTGCAACAGTCAATAATCTTGGAAACGTGGCAGATGTTGCAGAGGAAATGACAGATTTCGTTTTTTCCTCAATGGATTTCAAGGTAAAGAAGATGACTATTGTGAATACAAGATTACGCGATTATTATCTTTCCAATCACAATATTCTTTTGGGGGAAATGGTTTTCCAATAACGGCTGAGTGTTAGAAAAGCGGATGCATATAGTGCTTGAAGGTGGAGCCTAATGCATATTCGACGGACGGCATATAGGATGGTGCAATTTGCGGAGCCTTGACGCCAGTGCCTAAATATAGCTTGGCCTCCTCAACATGTATTTCATCCCACAATTCGCCGTCCAGGAAATGTTGCAGGAGGGTGGCTCCTCCTTCTACCAATAGTGCTTGAATATTCGTCTGTTTGAGTGCAGACAATATGGCAGGAAGAATTGGCTTGGAAAAATCTGCTTTGAAAAAGCGATATTGCTTTTCCCTGGCTCTTTCAAGGTTGTCGCTTTCACCTACAACCATTGTCGGTGCCGAATCGTCAAAGATATGCAGTGAACCAGGCAGATTGCCATGTCTGTCCAAAACAATACGCATGGGCTGTGGACCGTCAATCAGTCGGGCTGTCAGCCGGGGATTGTCAAGCAAGGCTGTGCGAGTGCCAATCATGATGGCTTGATGCTGTAGTCGTAAGGCATGAACGCGCAGCAATGAGCGTGGAGTTGACAGTCTGACAGGGGTGCCTCCGTTGCGGACGGCATCAATAAACCCATCCTTGCTCTGTGCCCATTTCAGTGTGATGAAAGGGCGATCGCAGAGCTGAGGGACTAAAAAGTGGGAAATTAGTTTCCTGCACTCTTGCTGCATGATACCGACTGTGACCTTTATGCCTGCTTCGCGCATCATGCGGATACCAGCTCCATCTACTTTGGTAAACGGGTCAACCATACCGACACAGACTTCTTTTATACCCTTTTCAATGATGAGCTTGGCACATGGGGGCGTGCGCCCATAGTGGGCACAGGGTTCCAATGTAACGTACATCTTTGCTTTGGATAAGAGGTCTGCTCTCCTGACAGAGGCGAAGGCGTTGACTTCAGCGTGTCCTTCGCCGCATTTGCGGTGCCATCCTTCGCCGATAATCTCACCATTGCATACGATGACAGCTCCTACCATGGGGTTGGGCGGTGCTCCGTAGATTCCGTTCCGTGCCAGTTGTATGGCACGATTCATCCAGCGCTCGTCTTCAGTCATAATTACTTGCAAAAGTAGAAAAAACAAAGGAAAAAGTCGTATTTTTGCAAAGCAAGAATCTAAATTATGGTGCAATGAATATGATTGCAGACATTCGGAAGGCGATTTCTTCGCTCTATCCGCAATACGAGGCTGAGGCTGTTGCACGCATGATAGCCGAGGACATATTTGGGTTCAGCTTGACTGACTGTCTTGCTGACAGGATTACACTCTCTGTCAGTCAGCAGGCACAGTTGGAGAGTGTCATTCGGAGGCTTCAAAGCGGAGAGCCTGTGCAGTATATCATTGGTTCAACAGTTTTTTGCGGTCATCGTTTTCTTGTAACTCCTTCAGTCTTGATACCGCGGCCTGAAACTGAGGACTTGGTGAATTTGATTCTCTGTGATGTCGGCGATTGTTCGCAGCAATTAGATGTCTGTGATGCAGGCACAGGGAGCGGATGCATTGCTATTTCGCTTCAGAAGGCTATGCCGCAGAGCCGTGTCACGGCTCTGGATATTTCGCAGGAGGCTTTGGAAGTCGCCCGGCGCAATGCTATGGAAAACTGTAGTCCGGTTCATTTTCTTCAGGCAGATATGCTGTCAACGACTGCTATGCCTGACGGTCCTTGGGATGTCATTGTCAGTAATCCGCCTTATGTCATGGACTGCGAGAAGGCTGCGATGTCTGTTCAGGTGAAGCATTACGAGCCTTCTGCTGCACTTTTCGTGCCCGACGACAATGCTCTGTTATACTATGCAGCTATAGCCCAGTGGGGATATACGACTCTTTCTCCCCGAGGTGTTATATATTGTGAGCTGAACAGTTCACTGGCAACCGAGACGGAACAGTTGTTTCGCCGCTATGGCTTTACTCAGGTATCACTTCATTATGACAGATACAATAAATATCGTTTTATAAAATGCGGAAGATAGATCATATTCCCACAGTCCAAGAGGCTTATACCAAATACTCTGCACTATGTGCCCGACAGGAATGTTGCCGACAGGATCTGGCTGATAAGATGTTCAGAAAAGGTATGTCTTCAGAGGCTGTTGCTGAGGTTATTCAGCAGTTGCAGGCAGAAGGATTTGTAGACGATGAACGCTTTTGCAGGGCATATATCCACGATAAATTTTATTTTTCCCGATGGGGACGGATTCGGCTCAGAATGGAGTTGCGCAACCGGAAAATTGGCGATGACATCATAGCCCGATGCCTTCAGGATATTGATGAGGACGAATATAAAGAGCTGCTATGGGGATTGCTGAGTGATTATGCCCGTACGGTAACGGCCAAATCTGACTTTGAAAGACAGTGTAAGATTGTCAGATTTGCTTCTCAACGTGGTTTTGAACAATCCTTGGCTATACCCATTGCTGAGTCGCTGACTGATTAAATTGTATGATTCCATGCCGTCTTGGTTCAGCCGTTTCATTTCTCCGTTAGTATCGTTCTCAGGCCGTTGTGTTGTTTGCCGGAAACCCTTGCGCCCTCAGGAACGCGATATCTGTACATGTTGTCTCTCGCAGTTGCCTCTGACTCATCTTTCCGATCATGAGGAGAATATTCTCGAAAAATATTTTTGGGGAAAGATACCGGTCGTTCATGCGTCGGCATTGTTTATATATTATCAAGGAGCCGACAGTCATATGATACTTCGTAACCTGAAATACGGGCATCAGCCTTCTGTGGGTATAACATTGGGGCGGGTTATGGCAACCTATCTGGCGGATACTTCCTTTTTTGACAGCGTGGATGCAATTGTGGCAGTGCCTTTGGCCGGCGACAGGCAGCGTCACCGGGGCTACAATCAGGCGGAATGTCTTGCCAAGGGCATACAGGAGATAACCCGCCTGCCAATAGTTTCCGAGGGCATAGTCCGGCATATCAGCAATAAGAGTCAGACCCGGTTGAGCCATGCTGAAAGATACCAGAATGTTGACGGGATCTTTAAGGTAGAATTGCCGGAGCGCTTTTATGGCAAGCATATATTATTGGTTGATGATGTAGTGACCAGTACTGCCACGCTGACTTCTCTGGCGCGGGCTTTTGGGGAAGGACATCATACGCGTTTCAGCATTCTGACACTGGCAATGGCATCATCGATTACAGAAACTCCCTATTATCGGGTTGATAATAGGGAGGATATGGAAAACCGGGAGGGCGAAGTCTATATGCCCGATGACCGTTATGATGATTTCTGATACGCAGTGTATCGGAGTGTCAATAGATTTTTTTTATGGATTTTGCTGCAGTTGTATAACTGTTGATATGCCAGACGCCGAAGTGAGTGTCAGATGGGCGGTGCGTGCAACGCCTGTCTGGTTGGTTTCGCAGGTGATGTTTGTCTCTGTCGGACCAGCTTCAAATGTCGTAGAATCCGGCACAGCCCATGCAGCATCGCTGCTGAGTGTTCCGCCATTGTATAGTGTAAATGCAATAGGGGCAGATGTAGCGTCTTTATCAATGACTTTTGTGAATGTTACCTTGAGGTTTTCTGCTTTTTCGGCAGTTGAGTAATTTCCTGCCGGTTCCTCTATGTTCAGCCAGTAGGTCTGGAAGAAAGGGTGGTCAACCTTCTTGCCGTTGCTGGTCACTTGCAAGTTGGCAATGCGCGCCTGCTCTGTGGTGTTCTCGCGGAATAATACAGGGAGGGCTTTGGAGTAGTAGCCTTCTTTGCCTACTTGACCACTCATGTCAAACGGGCTCATGGACAGCCAGTTGGTACTGCATGTGGCAGTCCAGTCCCGGGTGGAGTAGACAACGACGGTATCTTCGGTTTGGTCGGCATATATTATATGGTAGTCGGCCAGGATGGGATAGATGGCCAGAACGTCATAGCTGTTGCTGGACTCATTGCATGAAGTCAGTCCTGCCAAAGTGGCGAGCAAAAGAAATAAATGATGGATTTTTTTCATTGTGTCGATATTTTATTATTTGTGCAAAGGTACGAAGACTTGTATGGATATGTTTGTTAAAGAAGATAAATTTTTTATTGTTGCCAGTTATAATCTGTGACGCCTTGAGAATGCAGCCGGCAATACTTTTAGAATGCGTATTGCCCATAATCTGACTTCCTGGGGAAATCATTTCTTTTCCATATGTTTGTGACATCATAGACTGGGTGTGTGTGTCATTATGCTTTATTTTTTGCATTTTTTGTCTGGAACAGGGGCGCGGTGTAAGTGATAAACGGGATTTTTTATGGGGGAATGGTGAACATCAATGATAAATTTTGTCTGTTTCAAAAGGATATTTTATCTTTGCACGAAAATTCAGGATACAGATGAAACAGATACTTGTAGCAATCATTTTGTTGTTTTCCGTAGCATATGTCTCGGCTGCTCCGGGAAAGGTCAAGGCAACCAAGTCAGTGCTGACGGCCGAGTATATCAAGGCTCTGGGCTTTGGTGGTCAAAAGGCTGTCAAGAAGTCGGCTGGTGTCTGGACCTTGAGAGATGGCGTGACTGTATACAGCACAGATGCCTACGGAGCAAAAATACGCGGTTATGCCGGTCCTACGCCTCTCTTTATAGCCGTGAGCAATAAGGGAAAGATTATAAGCATCGCGGCAGCACCTAATTCGGAGACACCTGAATATTTTGAGCAAGTATTGGAGAGCGCCCTGCTGACCAAGTGGAATGGCAAGACCTTGAAAGAAGCATCTACATTCAGACCGGATGCCGTTACCGGGGCTACCTACAGCAGTTTTGCCATTATCCGCACTGTAAACGTCGCATCCAAGCAGCTTTCTGAGAAGAAATAAGAAATTTATCATTGTGCGGTTGCACGGCAAGAACAAAGTATTATGGCATTTACAGACAAAATTCTGAGCAGAGGTGATTTCAATTTTTCCCTGGTCTTGAGCTATTTTGTGACATGGTTCATCGCCTTGTCTCAGCAGATGTTTTCCGTCTACGTCTGTCTTCGGCTGGTATTCTACTTCTTGTTGTGGACGCTTATATTTTCTGCCGTCTTGGCCGTGCTGGAGAAGACTACGGGTCGTTGTCTCTTCGGCAATAAGTCGTTGGGCTATTATCCTTGGATGACAGCGGCAGTGATAGCTGTTGTCCTGTCCCTGTTTATAGGTATATCCTATGCCTTTACCGGTGATACGACATTGACCACCATGCGGCTGCTGACATTGCTCATAGGTTTTCTGGGCGGTGTCGCCATGATTATGTGGTACTTCCATACCATGGTCATAAAATCCTCTTGAAAACCATTCCGGTAAATTCACTTTAAGCATCTTAAAAATTTCTTGCCTGCAAGAGAAGGCCTGCGTGTGTCTTGCCATGCAGTGTGTGTCTCTTGCGGCATATCTTTTTGATTTCCTTGGGGAAAAGTTCTGCCGTCTACCCGATGTAATCTATGTTCACCGATGCTGAACGTATGTTTACCGACGGTGAATGTATGTTTATCGATGCTGAACGTATGTTTACCGATGGTGAATGTAAAATATATGGGGGCATCACTCCCTTTTGATGCCGGATGTTATGATAAGCCCTGGGGGGAGACGAATTTTTGGTGACAAATTATCTTGATTTAAGAAACTATGCAGTATCTTTGCAGTAGCATGGAGAGGACAAGATTCCAAGTGTGGAATGAACGTATGTTTCCTGTCCTGCACTACATATTTATACTGAAAGCGTCACACGATGCTTTATCCTTGGCTGGTTGAAATTACCACAAAAAAAACGTTGGTCAAAGATTAAAGATGAGTATGATGCCACGGGTATACTGAAAATGTAGCCTCCATTGTGTGCACAAAGGCATTCAATGCCTTTGGCGCACACTTGATGGAAGTTTCAGCTATACAAGGTGGGTATCACTCTGTTCATCAACCAACGTAGGCTGTGGTAGGCCTCAATCAGCGGAAGGGCAGAAGGTGGATACCCACGCTTTTTTGTAAGTCGGATATTATAAAAGAGTAAAGCCACAACTTGGGTGTCATAAGGCGCAAATGTGATTGTATAACTTAAAAACATTAAAGTTATGAAAAAGACGAGTTTAGTAGCTCTGTTGTTGTTTACATGTGTGTCATTGTTTGCACAGCAGGAAAAAGGCGTGTTTACTGTTCAGCCTAAAATAGGCTTGAACATCGCAAACTATAGAAATGCCGGTGACACAGATCCACGTGTCGGGTTGGCAGTGGGATTGGAAAGCGAATATCAAATCAACCATTTGTTTGGTATAGCAGTAGGGGTACTCTATTCTATGCAGGGTGACAAGGAAACAGATTTCTATAATGGGCATACTGCAAAAGTGACAGATAAATTTGCTTATATTAATGTGCCTATAGTTCTTAATCTGTACGTGGTTAAGGGCTTGGCCTTTAAAATGGGTGTGCAACCAGCGTTTAATATTACTTCGGATTTTGAGATGAAATCATACGGACGCACGTTGAAAGGAGATTACTCAGATGTGTTGGATGTGAATGCTTTTGATCTGTCCATCCCCTTCGGACTTTCTTATGAGTATAAGAATATTGTCATAGATGGACGTTATAATTTAGGTGTTACGGAAATCGTGAAAGAAGAAAATGTTAAAAACAGCGTCTTCCAATTTACTTTAGGTTATAAGTTCAAGTTGCCGAAAAAGTGAGGTCTGGCATAAATAGCCACGTCGCAAAAGCAAGACACTGAATAGATAATTGGACAATCAGGAGGTGGGAATCAGTAATGTTTCCCGCCTCTTGTTGATGAGGGGGTACGTAGCTTGTCGCCCCTGTTGATATTCCGCATTTCCCGATGCTGTGCAGATGGCCGTTTCAGGGTGGCAGATATGGTCATCATGGCCAATCTAACGTAAAAAAAAGTAAAAATACATGGCGGCCTTTTGATACGTCACGGGGTTTCATTATCTTTGTATTTAAATATAGTTTGAACGATGGGTAAAATTATAGCTTTAGCGAATCAAAAAGGTGGTGTAGGCAAGACGACTACGGCCATAAATCTGGCTGCTTCACTGGCGACACTGGAGAAAAAGGTCCTGCTGGTGGATGCTGACCCTCAGGCTAATAGTTCATCGGGTGTGGGCGTTGACATTGCCAATGTTGAAACGTCAGTCTATGACTGTATTGTCAGTGACATTGATGCTCACGAGGCAATTTATACAACGGATATTGAGAATCTGGATGTGATACCATCGCACATGGACTTGGTTGGAGCCGAGATCGAGATGCTGAATATGGCGGACAGAGAACAGGTTCTCAAAAATATATTTCAACAGCTTGTCAAGGAATACGACTATATACTGATAGACTGCTCTCCTTCACTGGGACTTATCACGGTCAATGCCCTGACGGCTGCCGATTCGGTGATTATTCCGGTGCAGTGTGAATATTTCGCTTTGGAAGGAATCAGCAAACTGCTCAATACGATACGTATCATCAAGAAAAAACTAAATCCCGATTTGCAGATAGAAGGCTTCCTGCTGACGATGTATGACGGGCGCCTGCGTTTGGCTAATCAGATATACAGTGAAGTCAAGAAGCATTTTCAGGAGCTGGTGTTCAAGACCGTCATTCAGCGTAATGTAAAACTGAGCGAGGCACCCAGTCACGGCCTGCCCGTCATCCTGTATGACTCTGAATCCAGGGGTGCATTGAACTATCTGGCACTGGCAAAAGAGATTATCAAGAAAAATACAAAATAGGCAACGAACAGAAATAATGGCAGTACATAAGAAATTCCCGGCGCTGGGGCGAGGACTGGATGTCCTGATTCCCGCCAATGAAATAGAAACAAGAGGATCGTCATCAATCAGTGAAATAGATATAGACAAGATATTTCCTAATCCTGATCAGCCACGCAAGGAAATGGACCCCGTGGCATTGCAGGAACTGGCCGACTCAATCAAGTCAATAGGCATAATCCAGCCCATTACCCTGCGTCAGCGCAAGGACAACACCTATGAGATAATAGCAGGTGAACGCAGATGGCATGCTGCCAAGAGTGCCGGGCTGACAACAATACCTGCCTACATCAGGAAGGTTACCGATGAGGATGTCATGGAGATGGCTCTGATAGAGAATATCCAGCGTGAAGACTTGAATCCGATAGAGATAGCCTTGGCATATAATAACCTGATAGACCGCGCAAAACTGACTCAGGAACAGGTGGCAGACAGGGTAGGCAAGAAGCGCGCTACAGTGACCAACTATCTGCGACTGCTTAAGTTGCCGGCACAGGTGCAGCTGGCTTTGCGTAAAGGCGATATTGACCAAGGGCATGCACGGGCACTGGCAGGATTGACCAATCCGTCGCTGCAGCTCAAACTGCTTGACCGCATCCAGCAAGAGAAACTCTCGGTCCACAAGGTGGAAGAACTGGTCAAAGACCTGAACAGCGGAGTGACAGTCAAGAGTGGTGGAAGGTCTATCAGCAACAAAGGTAGTCTGCCTCAGGAGTACGAAGTGCTGAAGCGGCAATTGTCACAGTTCTTTAATGCCAAGGTGCAGATGACCTGTTCGCCGAGCGGAAAAGGACGTATCACGATACCGTTCAATTCAGAAGACGATCTGGAAAAAATTGTAACCCTCTTTGACAGAATGAAAAAATAATAATGGGGTTTCACGGATTGTTGCACATATGTAATATCATTCTGATAGGAATATTCTTGTTCCCTGTCCCTGTGACATCGAAGGGACAGACGGAGCGTCCGAAGACGGAAAATTCCGATACCTTGACTGCAGACAGAGGCAAAAAAGACACTGTTGCGGATGCTGACACTGCAACCATGCAGGTCAGCGATACGCTCAAGGCCTTGATGACGATATCAGATTCTGTTGCAAGAAACTCCAAGCCGATTAAGTTGAGATATGCCAAATCGGATCCCAAAAGAGCATTATGGCTTGCACTGGTCTTACCCGGTGCAGGACAGATATATAATCATAAATATTGGAAATTGCCTATTATATACGGTGGTTTCGTAGGATGTTCCTATGCCCTGTTGTGGAATCAGCAGATGTACAAGGACTATTCCCAGGCTTATCTGGACATTATGGATGATGACCCGAATACAGCCAGTTATAAAAACATGCTCCCCTACGGCTATGACATCACTGGGCGTGAAGAACAGTTCAAGCCGATATTTAAGCGCAAGAAAGACTTCTACCGTAAAAACAGGGATTTGAGCATCTTTGCCTTCTTCGGAGTATATCTGCTTTCGGTAATTGACGCATACGTTGACGCACAACTTTCAACATTTGATATCACTCCCGACCTTTCCATGAAAGTGGAGCCTGCAATTATTGAACAGAAAACTTCGTTCAGGCGTTCGAGCGCAGTCGGAGTACAATGCAGTTTGAATTTTTAGACTATGAAACATTTGAGAATATACATTTCGCTATTGTTCCTCGTGCCACTTGCAATAATGGCTCAAGAAGAGGTAAACACAGACTTGAGCGACATAACTACAGACTTGCCCGAAGGCATGCAGGAAAATACCGACTCGTTGCTCAGGAGTTGGAACATGAAGCAATATCTGTTGGTCGATACTACCATCCAGCTTGCCAACGTCAATCCTTATTTTGAAAATGCTGTTTATGCCGACCGTCTGAAACGCATCCCTTGCGTTATGGACTTGACCTATAACGAGATAGTCCAAAAGTATATAGACCAGTATACCAACCGGCTGCGCCATTCTGTTTCCTATATTCTTGCAGCATCCAACTTGTATATTCCTATTTTTGAAGAAGCACTGGCATATTACAAGATTCCGCTGGAGTTGAAATATCTGCCAGTCATAGAGTCGGCCTACAACCCCAGGGCACGCAGTCATGCCGGGGCTGTGGGGCTGTGGCAGTTTATGCCGCGTACGGCTGTTCAGTATGGCCTGCAAATCAACAGTCTGGTGGATGAGCGCTGTGAACCCATCAAGTCGTCTTATGCGGCAGCACGCTATCTCAGAGACTTGTATACTATATTCGGAGACTGGACGCTGGTTATTGCTGCCTACAACTGCGGCCCCAACAATATCAACAAGGCGATACACCGCTCAGGTGGGGAACGGGATTTTTGGAAGATATATAACAATCTTCCCCATGAGACACGCGGGTATGTTCCGGCATTCATAGCGGCCAATTATATCATGAATTATTATGGAGAACATAACATTCAGCCTTATAGGGCACGCATACCAGTTTCTACTGATACGTTATTGCTCAGCAAGGACGTAAAGATGGAACAGATTGCAGCTGTGTGCGATATCGACATAGACGAGATAAAGGCCTTGAATCCTCAGTATATGACGACACTTATACCAGGATACCGCACAACGTGTACACTGAGACTGCCTCAGGACCAATTGCTCAAGTTTATTGATTTACAGGATTCTGTTTATGCCTATGGCGTAGCCGATGAACCTCAGGTGGCCAGTGACCAGATGAATGTGAAGGAAATAGCAGAAACAACTCCGACAATTAAAAAATCCAGCAGGACGCGATCGAAATCAAGTCGAAGCAACAGCAGCCAACGGGTTAAGGTCAAATCAGGACAGACTTTAGGTGAAATAGCCCGCAAAAACCATACGACTGTAGACAAACTGCGACGGCTGAATGGAATAAAAGGTTCTAATATCCGTGCAGGACAAACAATTCGTGTAAGATGACAACCGACGGCGTGGCAGATAATCTGAGACCCAATCAGGAAGAGTTGGAAGAGAAAATGATTTACGATGCATTTCGTAAATTGCTAGATACCTATTTGGCTTCTAACCACAGAAAAAAGACTGATGTGATTACCCGTGCTTTTCAGTTTGCCAAGCAGGCTCATAAAAATGTGAGGCGCTTGTCGGGGGAGCCTTATATCATGCACCCCATAGCGGTGGCGCAGATTGCCTGTGAGGAGATAGGATTAGGCTCAACATCTATCTGTGCAGCGTTGCTGCATGACGTGGAGGAGGATACTGACTATACCTATGAAGACATACGCAATCTGTTTGGTGACAAGGTCGCCAATATTGTTGAAGGATTGACTAAGATTTCCGGAGGTATCTTTGGCGACAAGGCCTCGTTGCAGGCTGAAACCTTCAAGAAACTGTTGCTGACAATGAGCGACGACATCAGGGTTATATTGATAAAAATTTCAGACAGATTGCATAATATGCGTACTCTGAGCAGTATGGCTCCTAATAAACAGTATAAGATAGCTGGTGAGACATTATACATATATGCCCCTCTGGCAGACCGCCTTGGATTGAATAAAATCAAGACTGAACTTGAGAATCTGAGTTTTAAATATGAATTGCCAGATGCCTATAATACTATACAGGAGAAACTTACTTCAACTCAATCCGAACGCGATACGATATTCGGTGATTTTACGCCACCGATTAGGCAATCGCTGGATAAAATGGGGTTGCAATACGAAATAACGTCGCGGGTCAAGAGCCCATATTCCATATGGCGCAAGATACAGGATAAGAAAGTTTCTTTTGAAGAAATATATGATATACTGGCGATACGCATAGTGTTCAAGCCGTTGAGACCGGAGGATGAAATCAACGAATGCTTTAACATCTATGTTGCATTGACTCAGATTTACAAGCCTCATCCAGAGCGTACCCGTGACTGGGTAAATCATCCCAAGACCAATGGTTATCAAGGTCTTCATGTTACCTTGATGAGTAATCAGGGTAATTGGGTTGAAGTGCAGATACGGTCTCAGCGGATGGATGAAATAGATGAGAAGGGTGTTGCAGCTCATTGGAAATATAAAGACAAGAATCTGGTATCGGACGAAACGGATGACAAAATTGACGGTTGGCTCCACACGATCAAGGAGATTCTTGATGATCCTCAGCCCGATACATTAGACCTGTTGGATACAATCAAATTGAATCTTTTTGCAAAGGAGATGATTGTCTTCACACCGAAAGGTGAAATCAAATCTCTTCCTGCAGGTGCAACGGCGTTGGACTTTGCTTTCAGCATTCACACTATGTTGGGAACTCATTGTATTGGCGCTAAGGTCAATCATGTGCTTAAACCTTTAATGTACAAGCTTGAAGGTGGAGATCAGGTGGAAATTATTACCTCCAATACCCAGCAGGTCAAGCAGGAATGGTTGGAATATGTAACAACTGCCAAGGCCAAAAGTAAGATTCAGGCTTGTCTCCGAAAAATGAACAGGGAATTGCAGCATGAGGGAAATAAAAAACTGCAAGTTTTTCTGGAGCATAGAGATTTGGAATTTAACAGTACGACTACAGAAAAGTTACGCCGATTCCACCACTTTCATACGCGAGAGGAGCTGTTGATGGCGATAGGTTCCAACACGCTTATATTGGGTGATGCTGATGTAAATTATCTAAAAGGAAAGCATGAGCCTAAATGGAAGAAATTTTTACCGTTTACTTCATCTAAGGAAGAAATTTTTGAGACAGAGCCTAATATTGAGTTTATCAATTCTCTGGATCATAAAAAAGTGTTTGTACTCAATGACCATAATATACGACAGTGTACTATAGCCTCTTGTTGCAGTCCTATACCCGGGGATGATGTGCTGGGGTATATTGATGACCGTAGCAATACGTTGATTATACACAAGCGCAATTGTGAAACGGCGACAAAACTGAAAAGTAAGTTTGGCAATAATATTATTGCGACTCGCTGGGATATCCACGAAACTCTGTTCAAGGCCCGGATATGTATTAATGGTATAGACGAAGAAGGAATACTGCTCAGGATAGCCGACATCCTATACCATCAGCAGCATACTAATGTTACAGCACTTAATATTGAAGGAAAGAATGGTGTTTTTGAAGCAGAACTTACTGTTATGGTGCACAACGTGGATGAAGTGACTGCAATCTGTCAGTCGCTGAAGCAAATAAAGGAAATAGTGAAGATTTACCGTCAAGATTGAGTTATACTTCAATCTCATCAGGAGCCAGGAGGGTCAAATTGTGTCGCAGGGTAACCAGTTCGCTCTTGATATTTTTTAGTTTTGTTATGGCTTCAGATATGTTCATGGCACCTTCCTTGTTTTTATCCAATATCTTGCGAGCTGCGGCCAATTTCAATCCGCGTACTTTGACAAGGTTATATATAGTTTTAACCATTTCAATATCTTCTTTTGAGTATTGGCGGATATTGCGCCCGGCCTTGTGAGGTTTCAGCTGGGGAAATTCCTGTTCCCAAAATCTCAGAAGTGATTCGGCGACGTCAAACTGCTCAGCTACTTCACTGATTGAATAGTATAATTTTAGATTCTTGTTTGTATTAAGTGCCATTTTAAAGAATAAATCGTAGTTGGTGTTTATGTAATGTTTTTTCAACTTCTTAGTCACAAGTCGCTGAATTCCTTTTGCAAATATACGGAAAAACAACTAACTTTGCATCAAATTTTTAGTTAAAATAAAAAAAACAACGTATGACAGCAAATGAGATAAGGGATTCTTTCTTGAAATTTTTTGAGTCCCAGAACCATATGGTTGTTCCTTCAGCCCCGATGGTTGTCAAGGATGACCCAACACTGATGTTTACCAATGCTGGTATGAATCAGTTCAAAGATATTATTTTGGGTAATAGGGAACCTAAGTCACGCAGGGTTACTGATACGCAGAAATGTCTTCGCGTAAGTGGTAAACATAATGACCTTGAGGAGGTAGGGCATGATACCTACCATCATACTATGTTTGAAATGTTGGGCAATTGGAGTTTTGGTGACTATTTCAAGAAGGAGGCCATAACATGGGCCTACCAGTATCTGGTAAATGTGTTGAAGATAGATCCTGCCAATTTGTATGTCACTGTCTTTGAAGGCTCGGCCGAGGACGGCCTTGAGCGGGACAATGAAGCGGCAGAATATTGGGCTCAGTTCTTTCCTCAGGATCATATCCTCAATGGAAACAAGCACGACAATTTTTGGGAAATGGGGGATACAGGGCCGTGTGGTCCTTGCTCTGAAATCCATATAGATTCTCGTAGAGAGGATGAGAAAGCCGGTGTCCCTGCTACATCGCTTATCAATAAGGATCATCCTGAGGTAATAGAGATATGGAACATCGTGTTCATGCAGTATAACCGCAAGGCTGATGGCTCTCTTGAACCTCTGCCTCAGAAAGTCATAGACACTGGTATGGGCTTTGAGCGTCTTGTACGAATCATGAATGGAAAGCAGTCTAATTATGATACTGATATTTTCCAACCCATGTTGAAGAGCATAGGTGAACTGTCAGGTATTTCCTATGGGCATAGTGAAAAAACAGATATTGCCATGCGTGTTATCGCTGACCATATCCGTGCGATAGCATTCTCAATAGCCGATGGACAATTGCCCGGTAATGCCAAGGCAGGTTATGTTATCCGCCGTATTCTGCGTCGTGCCGTGCGCTACGGATATACTTTCCTGAATTTTCAGGAACCCTTTATGTACAAGTTGTTGCCGACACTTGTTAATGAAATGGGAGGAGCCTATCCGGAGCTTGTAGCGCAGAAGGTGCTGATAGGTAAAGTTATCAAAGAAGAAGAAGAGGCTTTCCTGAGGACTTTGTCAACGGGTATTAATCTGCTCGACAGCATTATTTCCGAAGCGAAGACAAAGGGTAGTATGACTATTTCAGGTAAGCAAGCATTTACATTGTTTGATACGTTTGGCTTCCCTCTGGATTTGACAGAACTTATATGCCATGAAAATGGTATGTCTGTTCAGTTGGAGGAATTCAATGATGAAATGCAACGTCAAAAGGAGCGTGCACGCAATGCTGCGGCTGTTGAAACTGGTGACTGGCAATATCTAGGTGAGGGTGAAACTGTCTCTCATGCATGGGACCAGACGGAATGTCTGTGTCATATACTTCGTTATCGCAAGGTTGAACAGAAGAAAAAAGTTTTTTATGAACTTGTGCTGGATCATACTCCTTTCTATGCCGAGATGGGTGGTCAGGTCGGTGACCAAGGAACGCTGAGCAACGGGAGTGAGACCATAGAAATTTTCGATGTCAAGCAGGAAAACAATATGCCGTTGCATCTGACGACCCAGTTGCCTGCTGTTCCGTCAGCACAGTGGATGGCACGGGTCAATGTAGAGAAGCGCCGGGCCAGTGAGGCTAATCATACAGCTACCCACCTCTTGGATCAGGCATTGCGCGAGGTTCTTGGTACACATGTTGAGCAGAAGGGTTCACTGGTTACTCCCGACAGCTTGCGCTTTGATTTCTCTCATTTCCAGAAGGTGACACCTGAAGAAATACGTGAGGTGGAGAGGATTGTAAATCGTCGCATCCGCGAGAATATCCCCTTGCAAGATCATCGTGATGTGCCCATTGAGGATGCCAAGAAACTAGGTGCATTAGCCTTGTTTGGTGAAAAGTATGGTGATAAGGTTCGAGTAGTTCAGTTCGGCAAAAGTGTAGAGTTCTGCGGAGGTTGTCATGCCAAGTCTACCGGTGAGATTGGTATGATTCGCATTGTCAGTGAGAGCAGTGTTGCCGCCGGCGTTAGGCGTATTGAAGCTATTACAGGAAAGGCTGCAGAAGAAAGCATCTACTATATGCAGGATATGTTGTCCCAGATATCAGAAATGTTGCAGAGCAAGAATATTCAGGAAGCCATTCGTAAGACGATAGAGGATAATGCCCATTTGCAGAAACAAGTTGAGGAGGCTACCAGGGAGCGTATAGCCAAGGTCAAGGAGCAAATTATTAAAGCCAGTGTGAAAACTCCTGAAGGTGTTAATATCGTCAAATATGTTTTTGTCGCAGATGTGCCGGCGCAAATAGTCAAGGATTTGGCGTTCCAGGTTTCAGCTGTATTACCCAGCAAGACTATTTGTGTGTATGGTAGCAAATACGATGACAAACCGCTCATTACTGTGATGATCAGCAAGGATCTTGTGGAAAGTCACCAGCTTCATGCCGGTAACCTCGTCCGTGAAGCGGCCAAACTCATTAAGGGCGGCGGCGGCGGCGCTCCGCATTTTGCTACAGCCGGAGGCAAAGACACTACTGGTATAGATGCTGCTGTTGACAAGGTCATAGAACTCGCTGGTTTCTAGTAACTAGTGATATATATTATGAAAACAGCGTCTTCCGTAAAAAGGAAGACGCTGTTTCTTTTTATCTGTAATTTTAAGAAACCAATTGTCATACTGCATTTTGCTGAATACATCTTATGTGGTGTGGGACATGGAATATATAGATACCCATTTCTTACTTGAGATGATGTCCTGCTATTGCTTCAGTAAAGTTTATTGCATATTATTTGCGTGAAAATAATCTTATTTTAAATACCTGTTGCTGCCTGAAGATGGTGTTATATATTCAGCCACTGAGATGCATCGGGCTGTATGCGGATTTTCTGTTTAGCTAAAAAGGGGCTAGTGGTTACTGATATACAATTTCTGATTCTGCTGACCGATGGCTACAATATATATGTTTCCTCTCTTGACGGGTATCTCGTTGTTTCCTGCTTGGAGTTTGATATGTTGGACATGGCCATTAAGTTTGCAGATGCAGGCTGTTGCGGCATGTGCGATGCTGATTTTGATGCAACCGTTGCCAGCAGTAATCTGTGCTTTTTCATGCGTGGAATAGGGGATATTGCGGATGCCTGCTACCATGGTGGTGGCGGTATCTATGGCGCTCAGGGTAAATGCCACAGGGCGCATGATGGTCTGCTCGTAGGTTGTGCCGAAAGTGTCGGTGACGCGTATGGTGACGGGCGAAGCGGCTGTCTTGCACTGCACCGTGAACATATGGTTGTTCTTAGTGGAACGGGCGTCGGTGCCCAGTTCAGTTCCTGTATTGTAATATGGTATGTCGTATGTAAGCATATGGTAAGGATCCTCCATATACATACGCTGCGGAGCAAGCTGTTCGCCGTTTTCAACGGCCTCGACTTTCCAGTCGTTGTCAAAGCTGAACACATTGATGAGCAACTGGTTGTCGGCCCACGTACGGAAGTCGGTAAAGGCCGTATACTGCTTCAGGAAAGCATCCATGTTGTCCTGATAGTATTTCTTGAGGGTATTGACGTCAAGGACATGGAACTGTGCATTGCCGTTGTGCTCAATGGAATGGTACTTGTAGCTGATGTCCGTCCCGTTGATATGGAACATCTCGTATCCTCCGGGGCAGCCGTCACGGCAGTTGTGCCAGCCTGTCTTGGTACCCGTATACCACCAGATGGCACAGATGGCAGCGATATTGTTCTCGTGGATATTGGGATAATCAGCCGGATGAGCATGGTGGTTCCAGTGGGTATGGCCCGAAATGAGGTGCACCGTCTTGAAGTCCTTGACGATTTCGGCGAGGTCGACCGACGAGTTCCTGCCGTTGTAGTTGAGGTTGGCATAGCAGCTGTCGAGCACGCTGGTGTGGCGCTGCCATACGGGAATATGCATGCCGATGATGAGCGGCGTGTTCTTGTCTAAATCCTTGAGGTCCTCCTTCAGCCAGTCAAGTTCATAGTCGGGGATATAGCCCTTGTAGTTGCGGCTGCCCACATTGGCCGTACCCGACGGAGAGCCCGAATTGATGTAGAATATGTCATCGAGGACAACGAAGTGGACCTTGCCCAGATTGTAAGAATAATAGTTGGGGGCCATGATGCTCCTGAATGGTGCCGATGCCTCAAAGTCCGTATTCTCGTCACTCGGGGTGGCGCCATCGTTGTCGTGGTTACCCATACAGGGGAAGAACGGCAGGGCATAGCCGTATTCGGCCAGCGTGCTCCTGAAATTCTTCAGGTTGTAGTTGTTGCTGTACCAGAACAATTCCCAACTGTTATCACCGAGAATAGTGGAATAGATGGGTACACCGGCGTTGTCGGCAACGGCCTTCTCTTCCTTGAGGCGTTCTATGAAACCCTTGCTGAACTGAACGAGGTCATTATAGCGGTTGGCCAGATGTGCATCGGCACCGGCCAGGAAATAGAACTCGTCGTTGTGCTCGACACGGAGCTTGAAGTCGTGGACTTCGGCCGTATTGGGCGAGGAACTGCTGAGCTTGTGCCAGAAAGGCACGAAAATCTTGTCTTCAACCGTGGCGTCCGCCTCCAGATAGGGCATGTAGCCCGAAGGGATGGTATAGAAAACATAGCCGTTTTTCTTGTCAGAGCGGAAAGAATAGTATCCGTCCTTGTCGGTCCTGACGATCTTGAAACCGTCGGAGACCCTGACACCCGCCACACCTGCGCCGTTGCAGGTGATGTGGCCGGAGATGTTGTCACCAGTGACGGTGTCACCTTTCTGGGTAATGTCTTCGGGTAGAGGTATGATGCTGTCTGAAAAGATCATGCTGAGTGTCTCCGGTCCATCCTGGACGTAAGGCAGGAAAGCACATGAGGCCGGAACGGCCACCGTACCGGAATGGGTCAGTGCAGTCCCACTGAGCACATATGCATCGACGTTCCCGCCGATAAAGGAGCCTTCGAGGATATTGCCATCCACGCTGTGGGCTGCAACGCTGGAAATGTCGGCCGCCTGCAGCTTGCAGCTGCCCGGTGTACCCTTGAGAATGAACGGCGTGCCGTAAGCCACGGCTTCTCCCTCATCGGCAAGCTGGGCCAAAGTGACGGAGCTGCCGTCTTTCCCGACAACGGCATAGGCCTTCATGCCTGCCGGGACAACGGCGGTGAAGGGCAGGCACAATGCGGCATAGCCGGCGGCATTGATGGTGAGCTCATGGGATGAAGCTTTGGCCTGAGAATAGAGTTCCTTGACATCATCCGCAGACAGCGCCTTGCCCCATATGCGCGCTATGGACATGTCACCGTTGAAGGGATAGTCGTTGC